>SCUC01000711.1 GCA_004322375.1 Bacteroidota bacterium | reverse complement strand
GCTCTGCATGGTATTTCCAGCATCTCGAAGCTATTTTCATCCGCCTTGACAAGGTTACGGAATTTCCTACATCAACATTTCCCGATGTTTCAGAGCAGATGAAAGCCTGGGCGAGAGAAGAAATATATTGGTCGTTCGTTGTTCTTAATCTTTATCTGCCGATTACGAGGGAACGTGGGAAAGAGGCAGCGCTTAACCACTTGAAAGATGGTGGGGGATACCTTGTTGGCGCTCAAACATGGGTACCATTTTCTTCTTCCCATAAAGCGTTTGTTCTTTATCTTTGCTGGGAACAAGCGCATCTGCGTGGTAATCAGGTTACACTTGTGAAACTCGAAGATGATGATGCAATCGTGAAGATGAGCACACACTTTTTCTCGCTTTATTTTATTACCTCGCATTTGAAGTCGATTATTTCGCTTGCAGATTATACTTCTATTTTCGAGACAATATGGAAAGACAGGGCAAGTAACGCCGGATGGGATATAGAGATCAACTATACAGATGATTATCAAGTAACATTTCATTTAACGAGAATAGATTGAGAAATATTATTTCTCTTATCAGAGAATCGCTTCGCGGAGACCAGCAGGATTATACTCAGGGAAGTATTCCACGCGCTGTTTTTTTACTTGCAATCCCGATGATCCTTGAGTTAAGCTTAGAGAGCGTGTTCGCTGTTGTTGACATATTTTTCGTTAGCAGGCTGGGACAAAATGCAATTGCTACCGTTGGTTTAACGGAATCGTTTATTACCATTATTTATTCAATTGCTATCGGTTTAAGCACGGCTGCAACGGCATTTGTTGCGAGGAGAATTGGAGAAAAGAATATCGAGGATGCGGCGTATGACGCAGCTCAATCGCTTATTATTGCCTCCTCTGTAATCATAGTCGTTAGTGTACCGGGGGCAATATTTGCGGGCGACATTCTCGCTCTCATGGGCGCAAGCGAGGAAGTCGTGAAGGAAGGGGCAGTATTTACCAGAATAATGTTAGGAGGAAGCGCAGCAATTGTGTTCTTGTTTATTATCAACGGGATCTTTCGGGGCGCCGGCGATGCGGCAATGGCGATGAAAAGTTTATGGATTGCCAGTCTTATCAATATTATATTATGTCCAATATTCATTAGTTATTTTGGACTGAAAGGGGCGGCAATTGCTACTGTGATAGGAAGAAGTTCGGGTGTGATATATCAATGCTATCATTTATATAAGGGAAGCGGCATTGTCAAAATTAAAGCCCGGCACTTTATGCCGAATGCAGTCTTGATGAAATCCATTATCAATGTTGCAACACCGGCGACGTTACAATTCATCATTGCAAGCGGAAGCTGGATTGTGTTAACGAGATTAGTGGCGGAAACAGGAGGCACAACTGCCTCCGCGGGCTATCAAATTGCGCTACGAAACGTTGTGTTTTTTATCTTGCCTGCATGGGGCTTAAGCAACGCAGCGGCAACTCTCATAGGACAAAACCTCGGCGCAAAGCAATTAGAACGAGCCGAGCAGAGCGTGCTGCTTACAGCAAAATACAACGCAATTTTCATGAGCTTCGTGATGGCGTTATTTGTATTATTCCCCGGTTCGATAATAAGAATTTTCACTCAGGATGAATCAGTTATTTCTTATGGGGCGCAATCGCTTCAGATTATCGGATCGGGATATATCTTTTATGGAATCGGAATGGTGATGACCCAGGCGTTGAATGGGGCAGGAGATACGAAAACTCCTACTATAATTAATTTTGTCTGTTTCTGGCTGCTGCAGGTGCCATTAGCGTATGGATTAGCAAAAGGGTTAGACATGAAGGCAACAGGCGCGTTTATTGCTATACCGGTTGCCGAAACGTTGGTAGCTCTTATTGCCTGGTATTATTTTAAGAAGGGGAAGTGGAAGGAAGTGAAAATATAGGGGGTGGAGTGGAGCGATGGGTATTAAAAACTGTCATAAATGAAAAGTAGATTGGTATTCTGAGGTCAATCAATGGCTTGCCATTGTTATTTACTTTGAGAAGGCTTTGAAAAACATTAAGAGATCAGAGCTCCGACTTCTTCATCATTAATTTTTGATGAAAGCTCAAGGACTTTTTTCTCATTCAAGCTCAGAAGTCGGAGTTCTTTTATTTCTTCATTGGTTTTGCAAAGGCTTCTTTGATGATTTTGTTTGTTCACGCGACGCGCTTAACTTCTACCCATCCCGCCTGCTTGCATAGGCTTTTCGAGGATTTGTTTTGCCCTTCCCTACAAAGTAGGGAAGGGTTAGGGATGGGTAAAAGTAATGAAAACGTCACCTTAGTTTTCTATCGCAAGTAGAAAGAAACATGTCATTAGCAACCGAGCGAATCCGCCTCGGCGGACATCCCTGTACGTTTGTACTATTTGGGGGATTTCTGGATTCTTTCTACGAACCGTAGGTCATCCCGATAAATCGAGTTTCAGAATGACAATCTTGAACTTTTTAGAAAACTACTAACACCCATCGCTAGAGCATTCAACTTTGAATGATAACCTACAGGAACTATCCTCCAAGTTTTGAACGGATATATTCCTGAAATTTTTGCTGACGGGCTGTATCTTGATTATTGTTGAAATAAAATTGCACGAAGAATTGATAATCGTACATCACGCGATCCAGCGGGTACTTGTCCGCATTGACTAAATACTCATCGAGATATCTCGGGAGATTGACGAAATGTACGTCGGGATACTTTTCAAGAGCGGACATAATAGCATTGTTGTAGGTTACAATTCGCGCGACAATATTACCGAGAAAAATTGCATTGATGACATTTCCCTGAGGTGGTGTTTCCATCGGTCCGATGAAAAAATGAATCTTCTTCTGAATCATATATTCATTTGAAGGTTTTTTCTCATGTCCCGGTCGTCCTCGTTCCGTCAGATGTTGCCGGGCGACCCCAGTATCGGTTAATCCCGCGCTTGCTTCGAGGGCGTAAAACGGCTCTGCATAATACATCGGTTTGAGCTGTCCTGCCCAAAACGCAACCCGAATCGGCAAGCCATCGAAATACTTTTTCAGTGACCTTCCATATTCTTTAGCAATTTCAACGCTTTCTTTAGGATAATATCTGGATTCATCAACAACGTGTCCGATAGACACTTGTTCTTTGAATTGATCGAACCTGAAGAGGGTGGCAAGAAGAAGCAACACAGCTAAGGAAATATTTGAAATAGTTCTCAATGTTTGGTTGAGTATTATCTCGATGAGGAACAATAATAATGGTGTGATGGGAATGAAAAAGCGCGCGAACATAAAATCCCCGCCGACGCGGATGATAAAAAACGAGTACGCTCCAATAAAAAGAAGGGCGAGGAGAATTCGCTGCACAGGATGGTCTTCCGTATGGAGAGCCGTCCAGAACTTCTGAAAAAAGGAGGAGGTGATGAGTGTTGCTCTTCTCTGCCAAAGATAGATTCCCCCCAACGCAGGGATGAGGAAAAATCCGTAATACGTCTTGAAATATATCCATGTATATTCTAATCCCTGGCTGTAATAGGCAAGGTCGGCAGATTTTGCATAAAATGAATTCGGGAAGAATAGTCCGTAATATTTGTAACGCCAGAGCCAATATGGAAGGAATATGATTAACGACGGCGCTGCGAAGTACAGGCAGGTTTTAATGACATCCTTACGCGTCAGAAGAAGAAAAACAAACGCTGCGACGAGAAAGATAAACCCATCCGGTCGTGTCATCATGGCGAGAACGAAAACGAAACCCGGGGCAAGGAGACTTTTCCCGCCCGTATTCAAGAGCAGTAATGCAAAACCTGCGCTGACTAAAAATGTGTACATCGAAGTTTCTAATCCGCTGGTTGCATAGACATTAAAATCGCGATGCAAGCTTAGCGCAAGGGAAGTAAGCGGAAGAACAAGAAGCGTTCCTTTACCGGAATCACGATATTTCCAGCTTAGAAAGGTAAAAAGAATAAGGTTAAGCGTGTAAAAGAGAATACCGTGATTGATGGTTAACGGAATTGGGTCGTAGCCCCAGTGTATTCCTACGGCAATGAGCAATGTCCAAAGGAAGTTTGTAAAGGCTTCAACGTGTTCGCCGGAGTTATACACTAATCCATGGCCGTTGACAAAATTTTTTGCGCAACGAAATGAAACAAAGCAATCGTCGTTGACAAACGCATGCGATGTCGAGTTGAGAAGTCCTATAACAAGAGCGATTGCCGCTAAGCTGAGGAAGAGAGCCTTCCGAGTTTTTTCAGAAACAACCATTACTTTAAAATACGAGTTTTAAATTACTCAGACAAAAATAATTTCTAAATGCACTATTGAATGATTTTTGAATCTGATGCAAGATTCAGGATTTAGGATACAAGATGTTGAACGATAAATACTTGTTTCAGGTTTCATGTTTCAAGTTTTACGGTAGCGGCAAGGTTGTAAACAAGGTAGGACGGGGCTCTACGAGCTATAAGCCCGTCCCGTCCGGACGGAACAGGCTTATAGCTTGTAAAGAGTTTCATCCCACTGTCTTTCTTTTCAATGTTCTGTGTTGGGAATAATACCTACTTTTCGCTATTTTATTCCATTGTGAATATTCTTGGCATAGAAACATCGTGTGATGAAACTTCTGCGGCAGTGATCCGCGACTGTAGAATCAAATCGAATATCATCTCGTCGCAGCTTGTCCATCGGCAGTATGGCGGTATCGTGCCTGAGCTTGCCTCGCGCGCTCATCAGCAGCTTATTGTGCCTATTGTCGAAGAAGCGCTTCACGAAGCAGAAACGAAAAAGAGTGAGCTTGATGGTATTGCTGTTACGTACGGTCCCGGGCTTATTGGCGCCCTGCTGGTCGGCTTAAATTTTGCAAAATCAATGGCGTATGGACTGAAGATACCCTTTGTTGGTATCAATCACATGGAAGCGCACATTTACGCAAACTTTATTGATGAACCGACGCCAAACTATCCATTTTTATGTCTAATTGTTTCCGGCGGACACACACAGCTTGTTCGCGTAAATGCGCCTCTTAACCACACGCTTTTGGGAGAAACGCTTGACGATGCTGCCGGCGAGGCATACGATAAGGTTGGAAAGATGTTAGGGCTTGGCTTTCCGGGTGGACCCGTAATAGATAATCTTGCTCGTGAAGGCGACCCTGAATTTGTCAAGTTTCCTCGTTCTTACCTCGATGAAGATACTTTTGAGTTCAGCTTTAGCGGGATTAAAACATCTGTCCTGTATTGGCTTCGTAACAATAAAATTCATTTCACTAATCAGATTACGAAAATAGCAGAAAGTCGAGAAACGACAAACAAAAAACTACAAACCGACATGGAAGAGCCATCAACCAACAACCGTCAACTATTAACAAATCTCTGCGCAAGCTTTCAGGCGGCAGTAGTGGACGTGTTGATTGGTAAATTACTAAGCGCGAGCGATAAATTTTCTATCAAGGATATAGCTGTAGCAGGAGGAGTTTCCGCAAATTCTGAACTCCGAAAAAGACTTACCGATTCCGCAAGGGAGAGAGGGCTAAGAGTCTTTTTTCCTAAGACTGAATACTGCACAGATAACGGGGCGATGATTGCCAAGTTAGGAGAGATGAAATTCAACGCTGGGATTTCTTCCTCAGTTGAGCTCACTGCAATTCCCTATCTACAATTATGAAGAAATTCATTCTTTTGACATTGATATTGTGTATTGTTGGAGGTGCAGTTCTCTATTATCTCGTCATGTGGGCGCCGAATATGTTTGATGGCGATCGCGTTGTTGTTATTTCCAAGGGAGAAACCTTTGCGGAAGTGATGAATAAATTAGCAGAACAGGGTGTGATTAAGAGTAAGCTGTTGTTTAAGCTGGCAGGGAAGCTTCACGGCTCAACGACCAGAATCCAGATTGGAAAATACAGATTTCACGGCGGCATGTCTAATCTTGCAATATTGGAAGATCTCGCGAAGGGAACTTCAGTAGAAGCGATAGTGATTACAATCCCTGAGGGGATGACGACACGCCGCATAACGTCATTGTTGACAAGGCAGGTAGGAATAGATTCTGCCCGGTTGATGGCATTAGCCACCAATAGGGAATTCGTCGCGAACTTAGGAATTGACGCGCCGACAGTGGAGGGGTATCTATTTCCAAAAACATACCGTTTGTATTGGCAGGATGCTGAGGAATTATTGCTCCAGCAGTTCATCGAAGAATTCAAGCGGGAATTTGACCCAATGATGGAAGCGCGGGCGAATGAATTGGGGATGTCAATTCATGATGTGCTTACTCTTGCGTCAATCGTCGAGGGAGAGACGAGAATAGATTCAGAACGTGCTATTATAGCGGGCGTGTATTATAATAGGCTGCGGAGAAATATGTTTCTACAGGCAGACCCGACAATTCAATTTATTCTCCCGTTTCCTCGTCCGTTAAAGTATTCCGATTTGAACCGAGTTTCTCCATACAATACCTACCGTAACAAAGGACTTCCTCCCGGTCCGGTGAACAATCCGGGGTTAGCTTCTATCATGGCAGTATTGTATCCTAAAAAACACAAGTATATATTTTTCGTCGCGAACGGGTTAGGAGGACATACCTTTACAAAAAGTTATAAGGAGCATTTGAAAGCTATCAGCAATGCAAGAAAATTACGGCAGGAGAGGCTGCAAATGCAGGCGTTGGCGGATACCAGTGATTCACTTCAATCAAACTAAGGTGTTTTGTGTGAAGAATATTATTTTTTGCTTTCTCATCGTTTCAATTGTAATAACCTTCTTTCATTGTGCGGGACAAATGGCTCCGCCGGGAGGTCCGGTTGACACGACTCCGCCAACAATAACCGAAACATATCCCGAGACAAAAACGACAAATTTCAATGATCATGCAATCAGGATAACATTCAGCGAGTGGGTAGATAAGCAGAGCGTGTTTGAATCCATTTTTATTTCGCCTGATGTTGGTGAGCTTGAGCTGGATTGGAGCGGCAGGGAAATCGAGATTACATTTGAGGACACTCTCAGGGAAAATACAACCTATGTTCTTACACTCGGTACGGATGTGAAAGACCTTCGCGCAGGAAACACCATGGCGGAAGCATTTTCGCTTGCATTTTCTACCGGGGGACATATTGATTCGGGAGCGTTGGGAGGGAAGATATTCGATGGGAAACCGGAAGGTGTAATGGTATTTGCGTACATGCTTGATGCCCGTCTGAGCGATACTCTAAATCCCGCCCAAACAAAACCGGATTATCTTACCCAAACGGGGAAAGACGGAACCTTCTATTTGCCGTTTCTCCGGTTAGGGAACTATCGCCTCATTGCCATGAGAGATGAATACAAAAATTTAATCTATGATGCTCAGATTGATCAGTACGGAGTTCCCCAAAGTGAATTTGTGTTGACTCCCGAAAAGGATTTGATGGACGGTATCACTATCCGAATGACAAGCGAAGATACATCAGCGCCATTCCTTTCGAGCAGCAGGGCAATTGACCAGCAGCATGTACTACTCAGATTCAGCGAAGCAATTGATACTTCCACTCTTCGCCAGGAGAATATTTTTATCGAGGATACTCTTTCTCAAGCTCAATTATCAGTCATTGACGCCTCGCCTTCCGATACGACAATATCGGAGGCTACTCTTCTTACTGCAGAGCAGGATGGCACAAAAACATATCGTGTTCGTATTAAAAACATTCGCGATTTGTACGGGAACGTTGTATCATTGAAGACTACTGCTGGATATTTCGATGGAAGCGGAGTTCCGGATACCACAAAACCGCATATCTCGCTGCTCAATATTGTCAATGAGAGCAAAGAAGTTTTTCCCGGAGATTCCATTCTGATAGGAATTAACGAATGGGTTATTAAATCGAAAGCAGAACACGGATTTTCTCTTCAGGATAGCGGGAAAAACAGCTTGACCGGCGCATTTACATGGTTGAATGCAACACATGCCCGCTTCGTACCGAGTATCCCCTTGCAAAATAAAATGCCGTATGTGGTGAGCGTGATTCTCGATTCGCTAATTGATATTGCCGGTAACAGATTCACCGACAGCATGCAAATATTTAAATTCCAGACCGTAGACAATGACAAATTAGGAAGCATTGTAGGAACAATCGAGAAGGGAACTCTCAGTGAAAACGGCAGGATATTTCTTTCTGCTAAACCTCTCGAAGAAAAACTTCGGAGCCGGACTGTAAGCTTAAGCGCACCCGGCAAATTTTCTTTTGACAAGCTACAGGAAGGGAAATATTTATTGTCGGCGTTTGTAGATTCCGATAGCAACAGCGTTTACGCATACGGTACGCTTTATCCTTTTCAAACTTCCGAGAGATTTATAGTGTATGATGACACCGTGAAAGTTCGCGCGCGGTGGAGCGTGGAGAATGTGAAGATTCTGTTCAAATAAAAAGTATCAAGAGAAAAGTAAAAAGCAGTTGGGGAAGACTTTGAAAAATTTCCCGATTGTCATGTTGAGGTCAAGCAATGACTATGTAGGGAAGGGATAGGGATGGGTGAAAGTAATGAAAACGTCACTATCGGGTTTCCTCTGCAAGTAGAAAAACACATGTCGTTAGCAGCATAGCGACCTACGGTTCGTAGAAAACATCTCCGTACCCCTTAGAATTGGTCTGCCGGTAGGCGGATTCACTCCACTTCGTTCAGTTCAGTCAAAGTTCTGTAGGGAACGATAATATAGGGCTTTGTAAAGGCTTCTATTAAACTCAATTACTCTTCGCGTAGCGTATCAATCGGCATGCGAACAGGAGGAAGCTTGAAGGGGGGATTTTTTATGATTTTGTCCGGCACAATCCACGAATCCTGAAATCCCGTTTCTAACAAATGCCGCAGTGTTCTGTTTGCTGAAGACCGCTCATAATAATTGCCGACGCGCACTTTGTAATAAGGAACGTGATAGATGATATATGTCCACTCGGTTGGAAGAAGAGCATTGAGCGAATCTTTTAGCCTGTTTGCTTGATCAATATCCTGCGTTGTGAGAATCTGCACGCGAAAACCTGAGGTGTATTGCAAGCTATCCGTAGAGACGGAATCTGCTACTAGGTATTGTGAGAGTGTATCTGCTTTGGGCTGTGCAATGGTGATGGGGATTTCGTAGGCAGAGGGGTCGAATGTCTTTTCGTATTTATTTAAGAACTCTTTTAAGGTTTGTGTTGTATCGGGAACGGATTTGCGCTGCACTTCGAGCGGAGGAGAACAGCTTACGCTCTCTATGGAACTAAAGAGAACGGTAATTGCTAATATTAAGTATGATGTGAACGTGAGGTTCATGTTCTGTTGTTATCAGTTTTCAGTAGTCAGTAGTCAGTACCAGTAGGTTAACTGTTAGTAGTGAGGGTTTAATTCTATTAAATGATTTGAAATTTTACCTATGACCTACCACCTATTATCTACCATTTATCATCTACCTCCTGAATTATTCTTTCCATACCATATAACGTAGAACAGAGAACTAACGTTCAGTTCTTCGGTATTTCCGTTACCCACGCGTCTTTATAATCGTCGGGAAATTGTTGGGCAAGCTGGTCGCGGAACACTCGCGCTTCATCCTTTGATGCGAATGAACCGACAAGAATTTTTGTCAAGCCGGTTTCATTATCCAAATATGTCAATACGGTTGTCTGGAAACGATTCCGGGCAAGGGCTGCAATCTCCTCTGCTGTATCAGCCATTTTAAATGCGCCTATCTGCACGGCATACCCGCCGCTTGATTGCATTTGTTGCTGTGCTTGCGTTCCTTCTTGTACGCCGGGAGTTACTTCTTTCTCAGAAACTTCAATAGTATCTGTTTTTTCCGTTGTAATTGCCGGAGGAGTTTCGGGAGCTTCTTGTTGCGCTTGCGGTATAGTGACCTCTTTTTCTTGTTGAGTTTCTTCCGATGAAGAACATCCGAAAAAAAGTAATGAGACTGTAATAATGATTAACCAGAGTGTATAAGAATAACGTTTCATACGATTCCTCATGTTCTAACGATGTTAATAACGATCTGAAACCTTTGCAGGTTCGGCAGGCTGCCCTGCATTGGAAACAGAGACAATTTTTACGCTTGCGCTTGCGCCGATACGGTCAGCTCCGCTGGCGACCATCGCTAGCGCGTCTTCGCGGGTGCGCACGCCACCCGATGCTTTCACGCCCATAGCGCTGCCAACAACCTTTCGCATCAAGGCGATATCGCCAACAGTCGCGCCGCCTTTTGAAAACCCGGTAGATGTTTTGACGAAATCCATTCCTGCGCGTTTTGCCAACATGCAGGCTTTGACTTTTTCCTCATCGGTGAGGAGCGCAGTTTCGAGGATAACTTTTGTGAGCGCGCCGTATCTTCTCGCCGTCGTGGAAACTGCGAACATATCATTTTCAACATATTCATATTCACCCGACTTGAGCATTCCGACGTTTATCACCATATCAAGCTCGGTCGCGCCGTCGCGTAAGGCTTGTTCAGACTCGAATGCTTTAGAAGCGGTTGAGGTTGCCCCAAGAGGGAAGCCAATGACAGTGCAAACTTTTACCGCCGTGTCGCGCAGAATTTGCGCACAAAGACGAACATAGCTTGGATTGATGCATACGCTGGCAAAGTTATATTTTTTTGCCTCGTTACAGAGTTTTGTTACTTCTTCTTTTGTGGCTTCCGGCTTGAGAAGGGTGTGGTCAATCATTCGGGCGAGGTCAACTTCAATCCCGCCGGCCGCTTCGATGCCTACCCCTGCGGAGATGCGCGACGCTCCCTGCTGAACGATATTGCGAACGCCTTCTTTATTATGGACGACGCACATTCCATCGCGGCAGACGCCATCTTTACAGCATAAATGCTTTGTTTCTTCCCCTTTTAAGATGGATTGTACAAGCCGCTCTATTTCTCGTTGGTGCATGTTCTGTGTTATATTAAATTTCGATAGTAATATAGGATTTACTTGTGAAGATGCAAAAAAACTAAAGTGCCACGCACTTCTACTATGAAGAAACTGCTGAACTGAATATGAGTATAAGTGACAAAGAGAAAGTGCGTGGCACTTTGCGTTCACAACTTTGCAAGCATAGCTTCCGCTTTTTCATAAGCGACTTTGTAGTAATGGGGAGGACCATCGCAATACGCGCTCTCTTTGGCTTTTTCAGCATGTTCTTTTGCTTTCTTTAAATATTCACTTTTATCATTCTCCTCCGCACCTCTGCCCCTCCGCTCCCCTGCGTTTAACCCAACCATACCACTTGTAGATACCGTAGCGCTTTCAAAATACCACTCCGCTAAAAAGTTATGTATCTCCGCTTGCTGCAACCGATGTTCACATCTATCAGCGATCTCCAATGCCTCTGTTGCATGTTTGAGTGACTCTTCAACAAGGTTTTTCTTTTTATGCTCGTTATTTTCTTTCTTAGATTGAGCGAGACGTAACTTTGCAAATTCTAAAAGGATAGGGGCTTCTAGTTCTACTAAATTTATTCTTCTATCGCGGGATAATGCTTCTTGTAAATGTTTTTCTGCTTCCGTAAGATTACCTAACCCGCAATGGGACGCGCCGATGAGCCAATATGCGTGGATGAAATCGCGTTCAAATGGATATTCTATTCGCGCTGTAGCTTCTGCAAACTCAAGAGCTCTTTGAGCAGCATTCAAAGCTTCGCTAAAATTATCTTTGTGTAGCGCGCTTAGGGAACGATAAGATTCATCAAGGCATAACCCTTGGTAATCTTTATTTTTTTTCCAATAAGCTGTTGAAGATATTAACTCATTTTCACTCTCCTCAAACTTTCCGAAATATGCAAACATTTTGCCAAACTCTTGATGACCAACAGCTTCTTGAAATTCATCTTTGATTTCTCTGCAAATATCAATGCTCCGCCTAAAGTTTTGCTCTGCGGATGCAAGTTTACCAATGGGAAGTTGAGCCACATTCGCCATAGCTCCCAACCCTACAGCAAAATTTCTTTTATCGTTTTGTTTCTCGCAAATTGCATTATGTTGTTCATACAACGGTACAGCCCTGTACATTTGACCGGAAAGTGAGTAGGAATTTGCAAGAGCGGATAATGTCCACTCCTGGTCGCCTTCAACTTTTAAGCATGGCAATTTATCCTCTCCATCGGGGAATAGTTCGCGTAATAGCTCAATTCTGAGTTGGTACGCGCCAAGTTGATAATAGGTTGTTTGGTTTATTCTTTGATAAAACAAATCACACGCTTCATCATATTTTCCCGCTTTAACTGTATGGTGGTAGAGCTCAATGACTGGTTGTAAATCGTCAAGAGTTTCTACTTTTTGGGGTTGCTCTATCTTAGAAAAATAATCAATAAATACTTCGTGCGTTTGTTGCTTATTGGTCAACTGGTCGTAGCAATATCTGCGTACTATGGGGTGGAGGTCGTAGGTATCTGTTTGATGGTCGCGTTGGTAAATACCGCGGTCAATGAGGTTTTGGATGGAGCGGGAGAGGTGTAGTTCATCAACGTAGAGACGGCGCGGCGCGCCGTCTCTACCGGATTGAATAAAAATATCGCGTATCGTATCCCAT
>SCUC01000710.1 GCA_004322375.1 Bacteroidota bacterium | reverse complement strand
GGCGGGTTTGCGAACATGGAATAAATCCAATCCCTTCCCCGAAGAAATCAACAGGCAGCTTACATCCCGGTTAACGGATTTCCATTTCGCTCCGACTGAGTGGGCAAGAAAAAATTTATTGAGCGAAGGCATTCCTCCCGGTACAATATTCGTAACGGGCAATACTGTTATTGACTCGCTCCTGCTAACAGCAAAAGAGAATTACCAGTTTACCAACCAGAAGCTTCAGGAACTGGATTTCAACAATAAGAAGGTGATGCTTCTCACTTCGCATCGCCGCGAGAATTTTGGAGACCCTATGCGCGAAGTATTTCTCGCATGCAGGGAAATTGTGAAAAAAAATCCTGACGTCGAGCTTGTTTATCCCGTTCATCCCAATCCCAACGTGCAAAAGGCGGCGCACGAAATTTTTGGTAACGTCCCGCGCGTGCATCTGGTTGAGCCGCTGGACTATCGCCAGTTTGTTCATCTGATGAAACGATGTTACCTCATTCTCACGGATTCAGGCGGCGTGCAGGAAGAAGCTCCTTCGCTTGGAAAGCCCGTTCTCGTTCTGAGAAGCACAACCGAACGACCGGAAGCAATTGAAGCGGGGACTGCAATGCTTGTCGGCACGAGTGGCGAAACTATTGTCAAACAAACTCAGTCGCTTCTTGATGACAAAGCAGTGTATGCACGCATGGCGTCGAATGTGAATCCGTATGGCGATGGAAAAGCTGGGGAACGGATAGTCAACATCGTTCTCAACGCGCTCAGCACGGAACGATGATGAATGACTTTCCGTTAGTCTATTGCGTCATTCTTAATCTCAACGGGCGAGCTTTATTGTTAGAAACGCTTGACTCGGTGTTGAAGATGACCTACCCGCGATTTGAAGTTCTTGTGGTTGACAACGGTTCAACCGATGGAAGTCAGGATGCTGTGAGAACTTCGTATCCGAATCTTGTTCTGATTGAAAACGGAACAAACCTCGGCTTCGGCGAGGGAAACAACGTAGGAATTCGATATGCCGTTGAGCATGGCGCAGAATGGGTCATCCTCCTCAATAACGATATTGCCGTCGAGCCCGCCATGCTCACAGAGATGATGAACGTTGCAATCTCCAACCCGAACATCGGCATACTTTCCCCGAAGATATATTTTTTCTCCGAGCCGGATACATTCTGGTACGCGGGAGGAAAAATAAATTTTTTGACAGGCATTATTTCTCACAGGGGAATCCGGGAACAGGATAAAGGGCAATACGACGCGAGTGGAGAAACGGAATACGCGACAGGCTGCGCGTTCCTTGTGAAGCGTGAAGTGATACAAACGGTAGGAATGTTCGACCCGGTCTATTTTCCCGCGTACACGGAAGATGCCGATTGGACTGAACGAGCGAGACGAGCTGGGTACAGCATCATGTACGTTCCGAAAGCGAGAATGTGGCATAAAGTCTCCTCCTTTAGCGGCGGGGGAATGACCCCGTTGAAGACTCAATTAAAGGTCGAGCATAATTTAATTTTTTTCAAGCGGTACGCTGCATGGTATCACTGGCTCACGATTCCACTCTGTATCGGCGCGGCGACACTCCGGTTTGTGCTGCAGCAAATTCTTAAAGGAAATTTTCGTATAATTACCGCGCTCTTCAGAGGGTTTATGAAAGCGTTCAAAAAGTTATTTTGAGATAAGCAACAGTTTGTAAAACCCTTTGTTCTGTTGACTATGATTAACCACAGAAAAACACTGAAACTACGCGGAATTACACTGATTAGGTAATATCATATCCGTGTTTATCTGTGTTATTTCTGTGTAATCCGTGGTGAATAATATTTGAATTTCGGATTTGGGATTTAGAATTTTTTTTACATTTCAATAGCTCATGTAATTATTACGCACAGTATGGCATTTAAAATCGAATCAATCCATCTCAACGGTCTAACCGTAATTGCCCCCGACGTGTTTAAGGATGATCGCGGGTTTTTCATGGAAGCCTTTCGCGCAGATTATTTTGACGCGCTCGGCTTGCCCTCCTCGTTTCCGCAGGATAACCATTCCCGCTCCGTTCAGGGCGTGCTGCGGGGAATGCACTTTCAGTGGGAGCCGCCGCAGGGGAAGCTCGTTCGCGTAACGGTTGGGCGCGCATTTCTCGCGATGGTGGACATCAGGAAAAATTCTCCCACACTCGGCAAGTGGTGTTCATTCACTTTTTCTGCAGAAGAACGAAAGCTCGTCTGGGTTCCTCCGGGATTCGCGAACGGGTTTTGCGCTCTTTCCGATGTTGTGGAAATCCAATATAAATGCACAGCAATCTATAGCAAGAACAGCGAAGGAAGCATTCTCTGGAATGACCCCGCGATCGGCATCCAATGGCCCCTTGCCAATCCCATTCTCTCTCCCAAAGATGAGAAAGGAATGACTCTTTCAGAATGGCTGGCGAAGCCGGAAGCAGACTGTTTTCGATACGATCAAGTAAAAAGTAAAAATTAAAAAGTAAAAAACGTTATCTGTTATCGGTTAAAGGTTATGGGTAGCGGTGGGCAGTGAGCGTAGTGCAGAGAGCGAAGAGCGAAGAGTGTAGAGCAAAGTCGTAGTGAAGCGGAGATCCCGCAAGGCGGGATACCAAGTACAAATAACCAAATACCAAATAACCAAATACCAAATACCAAATGACGAATGACGAATGACCAATGGCTAAATCAGTTATCATAGGATCAAACGGTCAACTCGGCTCCGATGTGATGAAAGCATTCGCGAATGAGGAAGCCGTTGGCTTGACGCATGACGATATCGAGATTACCGATATTGATTCTGTGCGGCGAGCGCTTTCTGATTTGAAGCCCGACATTGTGGTAAATACCGCAGCGTATCACAACGTGCCGAAATGCGAAATAGAAATCGAGCAAGCATTCCGGGTGAACGCGCTCGGCGCGCTGAACCTTGCTAAGGTTACGGAATCGCTGGGAATTGACCTCGTCCACATCAGCACGGATTACGTGTTCGACGGGAACAAACGCGCTCCATACGTTGAAACCGATTTGCCGAACCCGTTAAGCGTTTATGCAGCCAGCAAGCTGGCGGGCGAGCATCTAGTCGCGGCGTATTCCTCGCGGCATTATATTGTGCGAAGTTCCGGGCTGTACGGTCACGCGACGTGCCGCGCAAAGGGAACGAACTTTGTCGAGACGATGCTCAAGCTTTCAAAACAAAAGGACGAGCTTCGAGTCGTGAACGATGAAATTCTCACACCGACAAGCACCGTGCATCTTGCGGAGCAGCTGCGCGAAGTAGTCAAAACAAAAGCGTACGGCTTGTACCATGCGACGAACAACGGCTCCTGCTCGTGGTACGAGTTTGCAAAAGCGATATTTGAAATCGCAGGCGTATCAATCAAAGTAGCCCCGGTTTCCTCTGCGGAGTACGCAGCGCCCGTAAAGCGTCCTCTCTACTCCGTTCTCCAAAACCGAGCCCTTCAATCTCTTGGGATTGATAATATGCCGGAATGGAGAGAAGGGCTTCACCATTATTTTCAAGTAAAAATTAACAACTGATGTTACGCAGTTTGTGGCTGAAGCCACGAAAGGTTCATATTTCTATCCACGAGCTGAAGCTCGTGGCAACAAAGTCACCCAAAACAAAAAGAAAACGAATATTGCCACGACCTTCAGGTCGTGGATACCGATAAAAATCTTTATCTAAATGGACTTTAGTCCATTTAGCGTAACATCAGTTAACACGTAAAAAACGTTAGCAGTTATCGGTTCAAGGCTATTGGTACGCAGTGGGCGGCTTACAGCCCGTAGGGTGAGCAAAGAGCAGAGAGCAGAGAGCTGAGAGCAAAGAACGAAGAACGAAGAACGAAGAACGAAGAACGAAGAACAACAATCTAAGAGCCACAAACTCAAAACCAAAAACAGAAAACAAATTGCCAATGGTGAATAGTGAATTGCCAACCGCCTACGACGAGTCTCGCTACAGCGGATTGTCAACAAATGACGAATGACAAATAACTAATACCGCGCCACAAACTCAAAAAGAAACAGAAAACAGGAAACAGGAAACAGGAAACAGGAAACTGGAAATAGAAGAAATATGGAATTCGGAAAGCACATAGGAAAAGGGATGTGGGCGTTTGCGGATAAGTCGCTGCCGGCGATGTACGGGGTGGGATTTATCTTCCTCGTCGTGCGGGTGCTGCCGGAAAAAGAGTTCGGCTCGTTCGTGCTGATCCAGACTGTCTTCACGATGGCGACCGCGTTTTGCACCGCGCTCGCGCTCCAGCCTCTGACCAAGTTCGCGGCGGAGACCAAAGAGAACGGACCCTATATTGTCGCGAGCCTTGTCTTCAGCGCGCTCTTTTACGTGCTTGTTTCCGCGGCGATGTTTCTCTTCCAGCCGTTCATTGTTCCCCTGCTCGATAAAAGCGGGGAGGCGAACCTCGGCGCGCTCATTGGATACCTGCCGTTGCTGTTTCTCACCTCGCTCTACCGCACCTTCGCCATCAGCCTGCTGCAGGCGACCTACAGCGTGCAGCGCATTTTCTGGATTGACGCCGTCTATTTCCTCGGCGCGCTGCTGCTCATGGTTGTCGCGCAGCAGATGCGCATTTTTTCCACTGCGTCGGACGTCATCATTATTAACATCATTGCGCAGGCAGGCTCGACTCTCCTTGCCATCCCTCTCACACGAGGTTCCATGAGCGTCCGGCTTTCGGTTCACAAAGAAGCGTTCGGGAAGATGTGGGATTTTGGCAAGTACAGCTTTGGGGCAAGCGCAACGTACATGGTCTATTCTCAGATGGATGTGTTTTTTGTATCAAGCATTGCCGGGATTGTCGCGCTCGCCGCCTATAATGCGGCAAAGACGTTCACGCGTGTGTTTGATATCGTTTCACAGGTGATTCAAATGTTCATCATTCCGGTTGTCTCAAAGTATATTGCGCTTGAGAAAAAGGATGAGATTAAAATCATTCTCGAAAAAGCGATTTCGTTTTCTTCGTTAATATTAGTTCCTTTGTTTTTACTGTTGATGATTTTTCCCGAGCCAATCATGCACATATTATTTAAGGGAAAATATGACGAAGGAGCGGATGCCCTGAGGATTTTCTCCTTTTTGGCATTGATTGTTCCGTGGCTTACGGTTCCGGGCGCGGCAATCGTAGGACTTGGAAAAGCAAAAATAGGATTTTATCTTGGATTGTTCCTTATCGGCATCTCGGTTGTTTTTTATTGGCTCTTTGTAAACGGATATGGCATTGCCGGGGGAGCTATAGCGTTGATAACGACAAATTTGTTGGGAGCTATCGTACTTGTATATTATGTAATACGATATTTTAATGTAGATGTGCTTAACGTTTTTACAAGGGTGCAGGATGCATGGATGTTTATCAGAGAATACATTTCGTCATATAAAATACCGAAATAAACAAACCAAGGTTCTTCAACATATTTACATAACAATTCGAAAATCATGCAGTCAGAATTAGAAAAAATTTACAGAGGTTTAAAGCCCGACGGAACAGTATTGGATGTTGGATGCTTTGGATTTGTGCAGGCGAAGCTTGCAGAAAGTTTAGGATGTACTACACTGAAACATTCCGGAGTTGATTATTGCCAGATAGACCCGCCTATGCCCCCCGGGTTCGTTTTTAGAAAAGCAGACCTTAACCGTGAACCAATACCATTTGATGATGATTCGTTCGATGTAGTCGTCGCGAGCCATATCATCGAACATCTCACTCATCCGATAGATTTTTTTGGCGAATGTGCAAGAGTTTGTAAGCCGGGAGGATTAATGTATATAGAAGCGCCGTCAGAACGGTCATTATGGCTGCCGAGCATGCCGTTTCAGAGAGATATGTTTTTTAGTCTCTCGTTTTACGATGACCCGACACATTCAACGCGCCCCTGGACGCCTCAGGCATTTCACAGGCTGTCGAAATATTATTCATGTGAACCGTTAAAAACTGATTATATCGTTTCAATTGGACATCGTCTTCTCTTCCCCTTCAGATTGCTTCAAGCCCTGATAACTAAAAATGGAAAACTGTTAGAGCTAAGTTGCCGCGGCGCAATAGGTTGGGCTTGCTATGTGGTTGTTAGAAAACCTCTTCATGTTTTCGGCAAACCGAATTTTAATTATTATGTTCCAGATGAGCGGTATAATAAACTTTTTACATAATTGTGTATTATTGTAACAATGAATTATTCAGTTAAATGTCTATTTTGTGTTATGGTTATTTATAATAATTGTAACATCAAATAAATTGCCATATTATTCTTTTTAGATATAAATACGTTTTTCGTTATAAGTATAAGGGAAATATTTTATGCCTCAACTTGTATTAAGCCCAGAGAACCCTAACCGTCCTATTGAGATAGATGATCATTTTATAGAAAATGGAAAATGGGAAAATCAGGGAGGGCGATTAATTGGTAGAAGAATTACTAAGTATTTTATTAAAAATGTTCATATTCCGATTGTAGATGAATTTACATTGATCGATATTGGGTGCGCATTGGGTGATTCGATGCCATTATTACATAAGGCATATCCTCAAGCGCGTCTCTGGGGTTGCGATGTTTCTTCACACGCTGTTCGTCGCTGTCAGAAAGAACATGGAGCCTACGCGTCATTTTTTCAATCCTCAATCCATGAAATTGACCGTAAATTCGACGTTATTTTCTGTTCCAACGTTATTGAACATATCGAAAACCATGTTGAGATGGTTAGCTACCTTACAACGTTGGCTCCTAACGTATATATAATGGTTCCCTATATGGAACTTAACAACGGCGAACGATTGAATCCCAAAATGGGTTTATGGCATGTTGCGACTTTTGATGAGCATACTTTTGACCCATTAAAAAAAGATGGAATAAAAATTAAAACCTACATATTTCGTTGCCCTGGGGCATGGGGCAGACCTCTTTGGAGAATACCAATAGCTAAGGCAAGGGCTATGTTATCCAATAGACCATTCGAAGACCGTAAACAAATTGTCTTTGAAATAGTCCGGTCGAAATAATTCTATTTTTCTTAAAAATTTGCTTTTACAAGTAATTTTAGCTACAATAATTTCAAGGCATCAGAGGTAACTCTTCGTTCTTTTCATTGTAATAGATTTTTGATTACGCTGTAATTAAATTATTTTTCAATTTATATGAGGCTGTACTATGAAAAGCATATTGTTTTCAATTTTCGTTCTCTTTTTTTTAGTTGCTATTATATCTCTCAATGCTCAAGTCATTGTAGATAGTAATACGGTGGCGTTGTGGAATTTTAATGAAAATTCCGGTAACGTCTTGCATGACCTTTCTCCTTATCACAACGATGGAACAATCTACGGTAATACCAGCTGGGTTGAGGGAAAATATGGCAAGGCTCTATATTTTGACGGGCTAACTTCCTATGTTAAAGTTATTAATTCCACATCCTTAAAACAATATCAGGAATTTACTTTAGAGGCGTGGATATTTCTTGATACACTTGGTTTTCCAGATGATCCTCGGCATTGGGATAAAACACGAACAATAGTTGATAATTTAGGACCTTATCCTTATGGTGGTGGATTTTTTTTCGGTTATCATAATGGATATGGTTTAACATTTAATTATCGTGCAAATAATGGGAACAGCAATTTTTCTGATGGGGTCGAGATAACTGAAGCTAAGCGATTTTATCATGTAGCTCAGGTTTTTCAACGTAAGAAATTAGGTAGTGATTCAGTTACAGTACTGAAAACATATCTTGATGGACAACTGAAAGATAGCACTGTTCATTCGGAGCCAATTCAGTATTCAAGTACTCCTTATTTATACATTGGAACCAATAGCGGTGGTCTGGCTGTAGGTGGAGATGGTATAAGAGAATTTAAGGGCATCATAGATGAAATCCGCATCTCCAAAGTTGCTCGCGACCCGAGCGAGTTTATGTACTCGTATCTTGCGGCAGTACCGGGAAATTTGGATTTCGGGTTTGTTGAGGCGGGACAGAGCTTAACAAAGCAGCTCAAGCTCTTTAATACTTCCGATTCGGATACGATGAGCATTGACAGCATTTTAATCTCGAATAGCGAGTTCACCTATTCCGGCGCGCTCACGCCAATCCTCCCGCAGGATTCATTGCTTTTAGATGTTACATACGCTCCTACGGGCGCGGGCGTGGATGTTGCGCAGTTGAGCATTGCCGTGCAAAATTCAGATATAGAGGTAACTGAGGTTCGGCTTTCGGGCAGAGGATATACAGCCGGCATGGATACCAACATCGTCGCCGATTGGCATTTCGATGAAGGCGCAGGCAATATGCTCTATGATGGTTCGCTCTACGCCAACGACGGCACAATCTACAATGCCGAATGGGTTGAAGGCAAGCAGGGAAAAGCATTGCATTTCGATGGGTACAGCTCGTATGTTAAAGTCGCTAATTCTGCATCGCTGAAACCGCAGGATGAATTTACCATCGAAGCGTGGATTAATTTGGATGGGTTAGAATTTGATGATTACTACTCAGGAAATAAATATGCTGTAATCATCTCTAATCTGGGTTCAAGTCCCTGGGGTGGCTACCAACTCTATTTGTTGCAGGATTCAGGGTTGGTCTTTGAGTATCGGTCAAACTATGGCACGTTGTATTCAGGTTATTCTCCCATCACCATGGCAAAAACCTACTATCACGTTGCGCAGGTGTATAATCGGGTTGACTCGACAACCTATCTTAAAACGTATGTCAACGGTATTTTGACCGACAGCACAGTGTATGATTATCCGATACAATATTCCAGCACGCCTAATTTTTATATTGGCACAAACTACGGTGGACGAGCAGTAGGCGGATACGGAGTACGCGAATTCCCCGGCATCATTGATGAGCTCCGTATCTCCAAAGTCGAGCGTGACCCGAGCGAGTTTAATCTCATGGGCATCGCTGCCTCAACAGGCGCGCTCTCCTTCGATGAGGTTCTTGTCGGGCAGACACAAACCCGGCAGGTTACGGTAACAAACATTTCGTTCACGGATACCGTTGCTGTTGATGTGCATGATGGCTCAAATCCTGAAATAACCGTTGACCAGACATCCTTCGTGCTTCCCCCTCGCGGCGAGCAGGTAGTGAATGTTACTTACTCCCCAACGGAAACTGGGGCTGATACGGCGCTTGTTACCTTCGCTCCAACGGATTCAACGCTTGCCGCGGCAACAGTGCATGTTACCGGATTTTCATATCAACTCTACCCGCAACCTGTTATTACTTCTGTTTCGGATATTCCCAATGACCAGGGGAGATTGGTTCGCATCATCTGGTATCCCAGCATGTACGATAATCCCACTGAATCGTTAAAGGTGAACGAGTACAGCGTCTGGCGCAAGGTGGATGATATAGAGAATGAGCCGCAAAGTGTTATGCGTCTTCCTCACGATTATCCCAATAGAGCTATCGTTCCTCTCGGTGAGCGAACAATGATGGTTGATGGGGGAGAGCTGTGGGATTTTGTTACAACGCTTCCCGCCGTGCAGTTTAATAAATATGCCATTGTAACGGCGACTCTTTACAATACATCATATTATCAGGAGCATTGGACGACCTTCCGCATCGCCGCGCATACCACAACGGGAGAGTTTTTCTTCTCCGACGCGGATAGTGGCTACTCGATGGATAACGTTTACCCATACGCGCCCGCCTCGTTTTATGCAGAAGCGTTGGTGAGCCGTATCTCGTTAAGCTGGATGGCTCCGGCAGACCCCGATGTGTGGGCATATAAATTATACCGCTCAACGGTTGAAGACTTTACTCCTTCGGCTGATAATTTTGTCGCAACAGTTTACAGCAGGTACTATACGGATTACAACGTAACGAACAGCGTGCGATATTACTATGCCATCACAACGGTTGATTCAAACGGCAACGAAAGCAAGCAACCTTCCCGCTCGGAAGCGATGGTTGTGCTGGGCATCGGCGATGAGACCGGCATCCCGACCGAGTACGCTCTCTCGCAAAACTATCCTAATCCATTCAACCCGACGACAGTGTTGAAGTATCAGTTGCCTGTTTCCGGTTATGTTACGTTAAAAATATATAACGTTCTCGGAGAAGAAGTGGCAACGCTTGTTGATGGGAATCAGGAGCCGGGCTACAAATCCGTTCCGTTCGATGCGAGCGGACTTTCCAGCGGAGTCTATTTATATCGCTTGACTGCCGGAACGTACTCTGCTGTGCAGAAGATGCTTCTCATCAAGTAAACCGCTGAAAGCGAGTCTCGTCCCGCTTGAGCAGGACGGAAAGGAAAAAATTAAAAAGTAAAAAAGCCGGTTCTTTTGAATCGGCTTTTTTTATTAAAGGTTGGATATTGGATTTTATTTGGATATTGATGTTTGAAAATTAGAATTTGTTTCGCGGGCTTTGTCATTCCATAACATTTTGATACATTGGTATGCCATTTCACTCAATGCAGTATGTTCACAAAGGTTTATAAATATTTCGGGGCGGTGTTGTATTATCTCTATAATGCAGCCGTTACCAATATCCCGTTTTATTGGATTCGCCATGCGTATGTGAGAAGGGCGTTTCGAATTCCCATCGGGACGAAAAGCTCTATCCATATGGGGTGCTTTCTCACCGGACGAAATATCACTATCGGGAATTACACAGCAATCAACCGCAAGTGCTATTTAGACGGTAGGGTGGGAATAACTATCGGCAACAGCGTCAGCATTTCGCCGGAGGTGTATATCATTTCGCTCTCGCACGATTCGCAAAGCCCGGAGTTCGTTACCGTAGGAAAAAAAGTAGTCATCGAAGATTATGTCTGGATAGGCGCGCGCGCAATGATTATGCCGGGAGTGACGCTTTCCAAAGGATGTATTGTCGCCGCCGGAAGTGTTGTAACGAAAGACGTGCCTCCCTACACGATTGTCGGTGGAGTCCCCGCAAAGAAAATCGGAGACCGCCCGCAAAATCTCGATTACAAGGTAGTCTATTTCCCCTTCTTCAACACCGATATGAGCCGTTAGTTTTTCTTTCGATTTTTTGATACATTACCTGTCAAATCCTAAATACGAATACCGAAATTCTAATTTGATGTAGTTCATAAAACACGGCTTTGTCATTCCCAACAAGACTGTCCAAAAAAGTAGTATTGTCATACCTGCGAAGGCAGGTATCCAATCAGCATCCTGCAAATTTGAAC
>SCUC01000709.1 GCA_004322375.1 Bacteroidota bacterium | reverse complement strand
AATCAAGTGAGCTTGCTGTTTCAATGACGTCGTCAAACATGGCGAAAAACAGCGCATCAAGCTCTGTCCAGGGAATGCCGGCATACGGCTCTTCCGGTGCCTGAGGAAGAAACTCAGGTACTTTTGAATAAAGAACTAATGCCTTTCTATGACCAGTAACCATAATTACA
The DNA here is from genome assembly GCA_004322375.1 of Bacteroidota bacterium. GTDB lineage: Bacteria > Bacteroidota > Ignavibacteria > UBA10030 > SZUA-254 > FW602-bin19. The sequence goes on along the minus strand of SCUC01000709.1, from coordinate 2,687 downwards.
TAAAAACCTTAAATAATAAACCACACAATAGATAATATAAACCTTCTTGATAAAAAACAAGTATTTGGCTCACGAACGGATATAGCTCACATTACTGCCCGATATTCTTGCATTGTGTGGGGATCAGAAAATTCCTCAACGTAAATTCTCAATTGTTAGATGACCATGTAAACATATTGATGTATAATCACTCACCAATTAACCACTCACCAATTAACTTTTTTTCGCAACAACGAACTATACAACTCCTCATACTGCCGCGCAATGGTTTCCCAATTCAGCTTCTGTGATACAAACTCAAATCCCCTGGCAATTTTTCCGGCATACGTTGCGGGGTGATTCTTGTAATCGGTAATCATTCTCTTTGCTTCCTGTTCATCCTTAACAATGCAAACACAATCTAAAAAATCTTTTACGTTCCCGCAATCGGTGGACACAAATAACGTCTTGCTTGCAAACGCCTCAAACATCACCAATGGGGAGCACTCGAATACCGATGTAAAAAGAAACACATCGGCGTCAACAAAAGCCTGTATCACTTCATGACGCGGAGTATGCTCAAGCACGAGTGCATTAAAATATAATCCCTTCATCCGGCATAACGTATAGCATTCTTTCAGCCATTTTTTCATGCTTGATGTTAACGCGTTTCCAATTAAAACAAATGTGATGTCTTCCCCCTTTAATTGATTGACGCACTTCCAAAACAACGAATGATTTTTTACTCCGCTATGATTTGACACGTTTAACACTATAAACGCATTTTCTAAATTATGCTTCCTGCGGAACTCCCCCTTTGGCGCCTGTTCAAAATCAGTAACTTCAGTCCCGTTTGGAATTATGATACCATTCGTAATTTCGTGCCGGGCGGCGAATTCCTTGTCAGGACTTAACGAAGAAAGATAGACAACAGCATCATACTTACGAAGGACTTCAGGCATTGTCTTAAAATATCCTGCATATCGCGCGTCGGGTAGGCGGTAAAATCCTAGGGGGATGCATATCTTCTTTGCCTTCAACTCAGGCAACAAATCGAACATCAAATCGGAACACCAAATCTGCGCTCCGTAATTCATGATTATGTCAAACTCTCCATTGCGTAAAAAGGAGCGATAACGGTCTGCTTCCCCCTTGATTCCTTCGACCATATCCCCCGAGCAATGAAACTCCTCAATTTTCACGCCGTTGATGAGCTTTGAATCCCTCCCCGGCGCTGCCGTTGTCGCCACAGTAACCTCATGTCCGAAACGAACAAGTCGTTCCGAAAGCTGCCTGACAACCTCTTCACTCCCTCCCGTGAATGGATGATAACGATGAACTGTATGGAGAATCTTCATTGAAAAATTCTATAGAACTCAATTGCTTTTGTAATTACTTTACTGAAGTTACTTTATCCATGTTACGCAATCCATGCGTACAATCATTTTGTTCACAATTCTGTTTTTAAAGAGACTTTGTACAGCGATGTGTTTATACCTATCGCTAAAGCAGTATCATTATTTTTCATTCAAATTTCCATTGCCTAAAAAAATGAACCTCCGGCAACTACCCTGTCCACTTGGGAGAGGGACAGGAGTGAGGGTTCATTCGAGGTAAATTTCTCTGCGTTTTCTCTACGTGCCTTGCGCTCTCTGCGGCGTTGATTTTTTGCATTGAAGACACTAAGGAGAACATGAAGTAGATTGCATTCCACAATTATTCCCCTCCTTGGAGGGGTTAGGGGTGGGTTTACTCTCAACAAAACCTATAACTCCTGATCGTAGTGCAACCTCAATTGAGTATTGTAAATTGGAATTTATTTGGAATTTGATTTTTGCTCATTGGAACTTCCCAGCACAACCGCCGTTATTTTCTCCTTTATCTCTTTAAGCAAATTGTATCGAGCGAGAAAGAACACAAAAAATGGAATCACTGCGAACTGAATATACTCATAAAACAACGACACGGAAAACAATGCCATCACGATGCAAAACAACATGAGCTGCTCATAAAACTGCTTGCTGAACATGATGCCCCGTTTCTTAAACTCACCCAGCACATATCCCGACTGAACAGTTAAGCTGATAACCAATGCCAAAGGTATTGCATAAAACGAAAGTTCCGTGCTTACCCCTATTATAGCAACGCCTGCATAAAGCAACGTATAAATCATGGTAGAATAAAACCAAACCCGTTTCATTCCTATTGGAAGCAGCGCAATACCGATAACCCATGTAAACACTTTCGGTATTCCTGTAATCAACATTGCCCCAAAATACAACGAAGCCTGAACGAATTCCTCTTTATAAATTATCTCTAAAATCAATCCCCGAAAAGCAAACAGAACAATAATAATAGGAATGATAATCGTCATTGCAACCGACATTGTTCTCTCCACTGTTGCAGCGACAAATGTTGTATCCTCCTTCTTTTCTCCAAGAAGTGGAAAAAGATGCATGGCAAGCCACGCGAGAGCGAGATTCGGGTACAAATCGGTTACTTTCGCGACGCTCTGGACTATTCCATTGCTCCCCTCTCCCGAAAGCTCAAGCACAAACCGTTTAACAAAAAAATCTATGAGAAGCCATGAGACTCCCGCGATAAATGAAAGAACTGAAATAGCAAATATCTGAGAAAACACATCCTGGAACCGCAAAGCATGTTTTGAAAAAACGATTTGCTTTCTAAATAAAATTACTGCAACAATC
>SCUC01000708.1 GCA_004322375.1 Bacteroidota bacterium | reverse complement strand
CTGTTACTCTGGCAAGAAATGCGGGCTTTGATAATATCAATATAGATTTGATTTTCGCGTTGCCTAAACAAACGATGGATGCATGGCAAGACAACCTCGAAAAAGCCTTAACATTAAAAACTCAGCATATCTCCGCTTACAGTTTAATTATCGAACCGAATACACCGTTGCAGCGACTTGTCGAGAGTAAGCAGGTTACACCTTGTCCTACTGAACATGAAGCAGATATGTATGAGTTTACTATGGAATTCCTGCATAATCATGGATTTGAACATTATGAGGTTTCTAATTATGCATACAAAGGATTTTCAAGCAAGCATAACAGAAATTATTGGAACCATACAAATTATTTAGGATTCGGTCCCGCTGCACATTCGTTTTGGGGCAGCCGACGTTGGTGGAATGTAAAGAATCTTCAGCTCTATATTGATAGAGTAGCTGAAGGCAAATTACCCGTTGAGGGAGATGAACATTTAACAAGGCATCAATTATTCGATGAAACAATCATGCTCGGATTGCGCAGTTCAGGTGTCGCTTTGGAAATCGTTCAATCAGAGTTTGGCGTTAATTTACTAGAAAACCATAACGTAAGAATTAAAGACCTAATTTCTGAAGGATTGGTCGAACTCAGCCAAAATTCTCTTCGATTAACTCCAACAGGTTTTCTCCTATGTGATAGTATTGCTCAATCTCTCCTTACAGAACCTTCCGCGATACCTTTTGAACCAATCCAGAGTCTCGCATCCTGAATCCTGTTTCTTAAATCTTTTCTTGTTATTCGTCTCAAAATCTTCTATATTGATGTGTTTGTTTCGATTTTATCATAACTTAGCCTTTGCACATTAGAGGAATTAATGTTCGATAAACACTTAAATCGCATTCTTGCGTTCATAGTTTTTCTCACAACAATTGTTGTGTATTTCAAGACACTCTCAGTTACAGTAGTATTTTGGGATGTGGGAGAGTTTTGTGCCGCCGCATATTTGATGCAGGTTCCACACCCGCCGGGATCTCCATTTTTCCTCATCATCGCAAAAGTGGTCTCGTTAGTGCCATTTTTACCGGATATTGCAGCGCGAATGCATGCTGTTTCTGCATTGTCTGCAGCTTTGGGTGCGATGTTTCTCTATCTTGCAACTGTTAAGATCATTGGGAGAATCAACAATGGCGCAACATCGGTTGTTGACAAAATTATTGTTTACGGAGCATCATTTGTCGGAGCGCTCACTCTTGCCTTTACAACAACATACTGGGATAATGCAATAGAGGCTGAAGTATATGGTCTTTCTATGCTATTCGTCTCCGTCATAATGTGGCTTATATTACGATGGTGGGAACGGGCTGAAGAACCTCATAACGAAAAATACATCCTGTTAATTGCCTACTTAATCGGGTTATCAACGGGAGTTCACCTTCTGGCATTGCTTGCGGTTTTCCCTGTAATGATGTTGATTTATTTCCGTTTATACGCCATCAATAAACGCAGTTTAATACTTTTCGGCATTATCACGCTCGTTACATTCATTGTCATTTATCCCGGCATCGTGCAGTATCTCCCATCTATGTTGGATGGCGATTTTAAAGGTTTCAAATTCGAGCTTCTTCCCTTCGTCCCTGTCTTGATTTTAATCGCTGCGGCATGGGGGGTCTACAAAGCGTACCAAACAAAACACCGGTTACTTCATATCGCTTGCTTATCGTTTATTCTCATCGTCCTTGGAT
>SCUC01000707.1 GCA_004322375.1 Bacteroidota bacterium | reverse complement strand
TGTTCGCGATGAAACATTCCGGCGGGGCTTCCAGCTTGGAGGAGGAATGAAAATAGGCGTGATGAAAACGGATGACGCAAGACGGTATGGCTGGGTGCGCATCCTCAAAAGCGCGGATTTGTACCGTTCACTCTACGATAGAAAAACAATGCAAACGGGAACGCCGCGCGGGTTCAATCTCTTCAGCAACAACGGCAGGTTTGTTGGCGAGCAGAAAGTGCTTGTTCCATCGAAGTATAATAACAGGTTGTTTGCGGAGCTTGCCGCTCTCAAATTCAATATTGAGGCAAGTAATCGTGGAATCACTCCAGCCGGCTTGGGTGAAATAGTCTATGACGAAGGGCTAAATCCCTTGAGCGGCATGGCAATTAAAGATATTGCTAAGCGGGCGGATACGTTGATGACTTACTGGTACGATAGATCGCCGGATGAGTACATGAATTTGGACACGACAGTACGAAAAATTAATCACGCGTTTTCCGGCTCGATTGACACAGCATCTTACTTTTCGTTATTGGCTCTAAAAGGGGTGAGAACGGTTAGCGAGATATCGTTCCTCCGGCTGCCTGCGGATATTACGCCGATTATCGAGCAGAAAAAGCACGTGCTGGAGCAAAACGGGGAAATGCCGGGCTCGTATGTATTGTATCAAAATTATCCCAACCCGTTCAACCCGGTAACGACTATCGAGTTTGCGCTGCCGCATCAATCGGAAGTTACGCTCACGTTGTTCGATGTGCTGGGCAGAGAAGTCGCGACATTGGTTGATAAGGAAATTCTTGAAGAAGGAATTCAATACGTTGATTTTTATGCCGACGGCTTGCCCTCCGGCGTTTACTTCTATAAGATAGTAGCAAAGCAGGTAAGCGAAGAAGGAGAAACTGGAGAACTCTTTATTGACACAAAGAAGATGATGTACGTTAGATAGTATGTCGGTAGTCAGTATGTTAGCAATTAATAGTTAGTTACTGAAGTTACGCAAAATGGACTATCTACGATCCGTAGGTAACTCGTGGATAGAAATAATGAATTCTTCGTGGCTTCAGTCACAAACTGCGTAACTTCAGTAAGTTATCAACATGAAAAGAATAATAGTGTTGCTCGATTGACATACACCATGGTTGATAGCGAACAGGTGAACACCAAATTTGAAATGTCCCGGGACGCTGAGCAGTTTCAGGTGTACATCGAAGGGATATCCAAAAAGGAAAAGGAGTAGGCTGGCAGATCTCGCTGACGAGACGCCCTCGTATCCCTTTAGGATTTTTGTAATACCCCTCCTCTATTTCTTTTTCTGCCGTATCAGCGTACTGTGGTCGAGGATTAAATACTTGCACGTGTCGCAATGCCACGCGCGGTTGACCGCAGGAGGAAGAGACATGCTCATCGTATTTTCCAGCACCGACATGATTGTGACAAACGAGCTTATCCTCGCGTGTTCTTCAGGCTGGTAGATGATACCCCTCCCAGCTAATGCGAAACCTTTCTTCATCTGCTGGCTGCACTTTGGGCAATTGTACTGGGCAAGCGCGCCGTGCATATCTTCATCTTCATTAATAACCCTGTTGTTTTTCCGGTAGGCGCGTAAAAGAAAGAACAAAACGACGGCAAGACTGCTTAAAGCAACCAGCACGGCAATGACAATGATAAGGATGCGTTGTGACTGCTCTTCCATAGAGTGATTTCTTTTCCTTAAGATTGGTAAAAAGGAGGTAAACGTTGAATTGACAATGAAATGTACGATTCCAGAAGGTGAGAAACAATTTTGGCTCACACAAGCGATGAGCCAATCTGAGAATGCCGGGTTCTTCAGACCCTGTCGAACTCGCGATTTCGTTCTTTCTCAAACGAATTCTTATATTAGGAAGACTCTCACACATCGTAGTAGAAAAACATGCCAAGCACCCTCAAACGTATAGGAATTTTAACAGGCGGAGGAGACTGCCCCGGATTGAATGCAGTCATCAGAAGCATTGCCAAACCGGCAATGTCGTTTTTTAATTCAAAAGTTATCGGTATCGTTGATGGCTTTGAAGGCTTTGTCGAAGGAAGAATGAGAGAGCTGACCAAGCTCGATATTCTGGGAATTGTCAATCTTGGCGGAACCATTCTTGGCACGTCCAACAAAGGAGACCCGTTCCATTATCCCGTAGAAGGACCGAAGGGAATTACTATTCTCGATTACTCGGAGCACGCTCTTATCAATTACCAGAAATGGGATCTCGATGCGCTCTTTGCCATCGGCGGCGATGGTACAATGAACATCGCGTACAAATTTTCCAAGATGGGGATGAACATTATCGGGGTTCCCAAAACGATTGATAACGACCTCGAAGCGACCGATGTAACATTCGGCTACGACTCTGCGCTAGCCGTCGCGACCGAAGCGATTGACCGTCTTCACACGACTGCTTCCGCTCACCACCGCGTAATGGTGATTGAGGTGATGGGGCGCTATGCAGGTTGGATTGCGCTCGGCGCCGGGCTTGCCGGGGGAGCAGATATAATTCTCATCCCGGAAATTCCATTCAAATGGAGCTCGATTTTTGAATCGGTGTTAAAGCGAAGCAGGGGCGCCCGGTTCAGCATTATCTGTGTCGCGGAAGGAGCGAAACCGCTTGACGGACAGCTTGTTGTGAAGGAGCAGGATGTGAAACGTACCGACCCGCTGCGGCTCGGCGGTATCGGCGACATGGTGGCGAGGCGCATCACGGAAGAAACGGGACTTGAAACGCGTACCACCGTCCTTGGACATCTACAGCGAGGGGGTAGCCCGACTGCGTATGATAGAATTCTCGCCACAAAATTCGGCTCCGTTGCGCTGCAAGCAGCATCGGAAAAAAAATTCGGGAATATGGTCAGCTTGCGCGGCAGGGATGTCGAGCTTGTTAGGCTTGAAGACGCCATCAGTCGCCAGCGGCTTGTTCCGCTCGATTCTCAATTGATATTTACCGCGCGCTCTGTTGGAACAAGTTTTGGAGATTAGATGGTTGACGGTGAGTGGTTAGTAGTTAGTGATGAGTCGGTATTTTTTCTGGGTAATGTGTTTGAAACGTGAGACCTGAAACCTGAAGCATGAAGCCTGAAACTTGCCTCCTCATCTTGCATCTTGAATCTGTTCTATGTAATAGCGCGTGACTTTCAATCATAACAAGCCCAAGCCAATTCTTGACCCTGAAACGTTATTGAACGCGTACGCGTCAGGCTATTTCCCGATGGCTGATTCGCGTGAAGGGGAATTAGGGTGGTATTCTCCCGACCCGCGAGCAATTATCCCGCTCGATACATTTCATGTTCCGAGAAGCCTCAGTCTCGTGATAAAAAAACTGCCATTCGAGCTGCGGATCAACACGGCATTCGAAGAGGTGATGCGTGAGTGCGCAGAACGCGAGGAGACGTGGATTTCGGAGCAAATCATTGCAAGTTATGTCTTCCTGTTTCGCTTAGGATATGCCCACAGCGTTGAATGCTGGAAAGAAGAGAGATTATGCGGGGGCTTATACGGTGTGGCTCTCGGCGGGGCATTTTTCGGTGAATCTATGTTCAGCCGCGAGCGGGATGCATCGAAAATCGCGCTTGTTCATCTTGTTGAGCTGCTTCGCACGCGGGGATTCGAGCTGCTCGACACCCAGTTTACGACAGCGCATTTAGAGCGCTTTGGCGCGATTGAAATACCGCGCCGCGAGTATTTGAAGCGTCTTAAGCTGGCAATTGTAAAGCCATGTAAGTTTGTAGGTCCGGTACCCGATACGACTCTCCCAATTCATTTACGGTGATATTGAAAAGGAACCATGTAATGTCTAAGCTAATACTTCGTGTAGCAATTTGCTGCATTATTCTCAGCGTTTCTTCAAACGCCCAATCAACCGGTGCCCGTATCATAGCTCTCAAATGTGGCAGGCTGATTGACGGCAAGGCTGCTCAGGCGCGGGAAAACGTCACCATTCTTATTGAAAACAATATTATCAAAGAGGTAGGCGCGGCTGTCTCGATTCCGGCGAATGCAGAAATTATTGACCTGAGCAATGCCACGGTACTTCCCGGTCTTATTGACTGCCACACGCACGTGCTGCTGCAAGGAGATATTACCGCGGAAGACTATGCTCAACAAATTCTGAAAGAATCAATCCCTTACCGCGCGTTGCGTGCCGCCGCCGCCTGCAATAGGTCGTTGCTCAACGGCTTCACAACACTCCGCGACCTCGGGACTGAAGGAGCGATGTATGCAGACGTTGACCTCAAGAAGGCAATCGCCAACAAGCTCGTTGATGGACCAAGGCTGTTTGTTGCCGGACGTGCTATCAACACAACGGGACATTATCTTCTCAGCAATAAAGAATATGCCTGGGAACTCAAATTGCCTAAGGGACTCATCGAAATAACAGGCGTAGATGAAGCAAGAAAAGCGGTACGCGAAGAAATTTCTTATGGCGCGGATTGGATTAAAGTTTATGCGGATAGGGGATATTACCGGCTGCCCGACGGCTCGTTCAGGAGTCTAGCCAATTTTACCGTTGATGAGATGAATGCTATCGGGGATGAAGCGCGAATGCACAGAAAAAAAATAGCCGCTCATGCCGTTACGCGCGATGGAATTCTATACGCTATTAATGCCGGTGCGTCAACAATTGAGCATGGCTTCGCGTTGGATGAAGAATGCATTAAAACGATGGTGAGCAAAGGCATTTATTGGTGTCCGACAATTTTCGTCAACGTGTATGTCGCGGAAGGAAGAGCCGCGGCGGGGAACCCTATCAATAAGCTGCTGCTCGAAGCTCTGCCTGAAACGTTTTCAAAGGCGCATAAGGCGGGCGTGAAAATTGCCTTTGGAACGGATGCAGGGGGATTTTCGTGGGATGAAAACCAGGCGAAGGAATTTTCCTATATGGTGAAATGGGGTATGACGCCGATGGAAGCAATCCAATCAGCGACGACAATTGCCGCAGAATTGTTAGATATGAAAGGCAAGATAGGGGAAATTTCAGCCGGAGCGCTTGCGGATATTATTGCGGTACAAGGAAATCCTCTTACCGACATTGCCGTTCTCGAGAGTGTGCAGTTTGTGATGAAGGATGGGAATATTGTGAAGCGGTAGTAAATGAGTAGAAAAATATCTTTATGCATTTGAACCTAAGATTACGCCACATGAGCGCGAAAACCATTCTCTTTAGCTTGATGACCATAACTTTCTGGTTTGCTTTCGGTTGCGCCTCAACACTGCAAAGTCCGGTTGATGAATGGAAAAGAGATGAACTCTATTTCGGTTCGCTGATACCGGGCGGAGGAACTGTGAATGATGAACTGTGGAACAGGTTTGTTGATAGCATAATAACGCCTCGCTTTCCCTCCGGAATTACAATTCTCAATGCAGACGGAAGGTATCGCTATAACGATGGCGTTATTCTCAACGAGCCAACCCGAATTGTAATACTCTTGTACAATGACAGCCTTGAGATACGGAATGCAGCTATCGAGCACATCATGGATGCTTATATCCAAAAATTTCATCAAGAGGCGGTTTTGCGCACAACAAATACAGTGAACGTTCAATTCAGGAAATGACAACATGATTCCAGGAAATATTTCTCTCTCCGGTATTTTTCCTCCCATGCTTACGCCGTTCAAAAAGAACGGGGACGTTGATTATGACGCGTTCACACGCAATATTGAAAAGTGGAATCAATATGAGCTCGGCGGCTATCTTGTCCTCGGCTCGAACAGCGAGACCTCCTACCTTACAGAAGATGAAAAGCTGAAGCTCATCGAGCTTACGGTTCAGGCGGCAGCCAAAGGAAAAACAATTCTTGCAGGAACGGGAATGGAATCAACGCGCGAGACTATTCGTCTGACAAATGAGGCTGCACGCTGCGGTGCCCACGCCGCGCTGGTTCTTACCCCATGCTATTACGGTGGAAATATGACGGATACAGCACTGATTCATCATTTCACAGCCGTCGCGGAAAATATGGAAATTCCGATTCTTCTCTATAACGTCCCGAAGTTCACGAATATCAATCTCACGGCGGAAGTTGTCCGCGTTCTGAGCGAACATCCGAACATTATAGGCATGAAAGACAGCAAAGGAGATGCAGCGCAGCTTGAAATATTTAAGAATGCAGCTTCACCAGATTTTACCGTTATTGTCGGGACGGCGTCAACATTATATCCTGCGCTTGCACTCGGCATCCGGGCGGGAATCCTCGCTCTTGCCAATTGTGCGCCGGCGGAGTGCATTCAAATTTACCAATCATTTCTTCAGGGGAAGGAAGAAGAAGCGGAGAAAAATTTCACGCGAATGTTGCCGGTCAACAAAGCCGTGACGGGAACATACGGAATTCCCGGTTTGAAATACGCCGCCACCCTGCTCGGATATGAAGGCGGGATGGTGCGAAGCCCTCTGCTGGAGTTAACCGATGCAGAGAAAGAGACGATGAAAAATATCTTAAAAGAGGCAGGATTGCTCCTCTAAGTTGTTATTGTGTATTCTTGATTCATAACACCATGCAATGAAATTGACTATACTAATAATTTCTGTCTTGAAAACCGATGAATCCGTTGGGTTGCAATAACCATGCGCCCACGACTCAATTCGTGGGCTTCTAACCATACCATTCTTGGAATCGTTTTAACGATTTCTCAATAACGCTCAATATGAGGTGCTAAAATAAACCCATTTAACGTATTTCCACGCTGCATGTTTCTTCCCCTGTGACGCCAGTCAGCAGTCAAAAAATATTTCCAGCAATTCTCTTGACCTTTTCTAAAATTTTTCTTAGGTTACAATTAGGTAAAACAGGGAATTCATCTGTTTTCTTCGTCTTACAACGATAGAACGAATGGAAATCATAACCGTAATATTGATGGCTGGTGTTCTTCTACTTCTCATACTTCTTTTATTCAGGCAATCTCCCAACGCGCAAACCGACTATTCCTCCTCGATGCAAATGATGCAGCAACAAGTTGAATCTCTACGAAGCGATATGCGTTCAAGCATGCAGCTTGTTACGGAGAATCTCAATCAACAGCTTCACGGCATTGCCCAACAAATGCAAACGCAAACAGCCAACGTCGGCAGCAGGCTCGACGCGGCTACGCGTGTCATCGGAGACGTGCAGCGTAATCTCGGCGAGCTGGGCAAAGCGACGCAAGAAATAAAAGAGCTGGGTCAGGGAGTTTCAACATTAGAAGAGCTGCTTCGCGCTCCCAAGCTGCGGGGCGGGCTTGGCGAATTGTTGCTGGAAGATTTGCTGAGACAGGTTTTGCCGGCAGAACATGTGCTCATCCAGCATCGCTTCAACAACGGGCAAACCGTTGACGCGGCTATTCGTACCTCCGACCGTCTCGTCTGTGTTGACTCGAAATTCCCCTTAGAAAATTTCCGAAAGCTCTACGCCGGTGTTTCCGATGCGGAGAAAAAACAATTCCGAAAAATATTTTTCAACGACGTTAAAAAACACATAGATGCTATCGCAGGCAAATATATTTTGCCGGATGAAGGGACATACCCGTTCGCTCTTATGTATATCCCGGCGGAAAATATTTACTATGAAGTAATTATCAAAGGAAACGAGGATAACGGGGAGAATGTTTATTCCTACGCGATAGAGAAGAAGGTGATTCCCGTTTCTCCCAATAGCTTTTACGCGTACCTTCAAGTCATCGTCCTGGGGTTGCGCGGCTTGCAAATCGAGCATAGCGCGCAAGAAATAGTAAGTTCGTTAACCCGCTTGCAGGGCGATATGGAAAAGGTGCGCGATACGTTCGAAACGCTCGGCGTGCATTTGAATAACGCCCGCAACAAGTACGATGAAGCGGATAAGCGGCTCAATGCGTTTGAACGCCGTCTGGATGGAATAGCCGGACGCCCCGGGCTCGACGTACATCATGAACCTAAGTTGCAAATTCTATAGACCTCTCGCGTTCTGCGATGGAGGGGTCATGTTCTTTATTATATTAACATAATTCAAGGAGATTCTATGATTCTTAAAGTTCATCCGGAAAACCCTCAAGAGCGGCACATCGCTCACGCTGTTGATATTTTGAAACGTGGCGGCGTTATTATTTACCCGACCGATACCGTTTACGGCATCGGATGCAGCATCTATAGTAGCGAAGCCATAGAACGAATTTACAGGATAAAGCAGCAGGATACGCAAAAACCATTCAGCTTTGTCTGTTCCGATTTAAGTCATATTAGTGAATATGCTAAAGTCTCGAACCCGGCATTCAGGCTTATGAAGCATTTGATTCCGGGACCGTTCACGTTTGTGCTGCCGGCAAGCAGGTTGAAGCAGCTGCCGAAGAGTCTCATCAGCAAACGGAAAACGGTCGGCATTCGCGTGCCGAACAACAAGATATGTTTATCGCTTGTCCGCGAGCTCGGTCACCCGATTCTGAGCGCGAGTCTGAACATCAATAACGGGCTTCAGCTTAACGACCCCGACGTGATTAACCAGAGTTATGGAACTCAGGTTGACGTTATCCTCGATGGCGGCATCGGTTCGCTGGAAGTTTCTACCGTTCTTGATTTTACAGATGAGCAGCCCGTGGTGATCCGTGAAGGCGCGGGCAATATCAGCGACCTGATAGCAATTGAGCAGGAGGGTTAAGCGGCGGCGCGTGCGGCTTTTTCAAGAAACACCGGGGATGGGAATCCTGCGGAATGTTCTTTATGCGGTTATTATAGCTGCCGGATATTCGCTTGCTATGGTTATCGCGGGAAGATTCAACGCAGGATTCCTTCCCGCGTATATCATGATCGGGGCTTGCCTATCTTTTTTCGGCTGGGGCGGCGAGAGATTGTGGCACGCGACGCTCAAAAATTTTTTTCATTGCCCGTTTGCGTGGTATGTCGCGCCTACTCATCTCCCTCTCTGGGGAATGATGGGGGGGATAGGATATACAATCGCTATTCTTACCGCAAAAAAAATCGGTGTCTATCCGGTAGATGAAATTCCGGTAAAGGATTTTTTTCTCACAGGAGCGTCCCTTGGCTGTATGATACAGAGCGGCTTATATGCGTTAGATTTAAAAATAAAACAACTACAACAGCAAACAACGAACTAAGAGCTTCATACGTATGACCCATAGTGAACAAAATGAAATCATGCAGCTTTTATCGGATTATTCCCACAAGATGAAGGGGAAGGATAGCGACGAATTTGATGTGCTGCGAAAGCGTCATAAAGACGATGAAGATTTCGATTCAAATTCCCGCGCGCGATTAATGGATTTATTTGTGAAGTATGTGCCGGAGAGGTTTAGAAAGGATTACATGTAGATTATTCCTCATTTCACTGAAGTTATACCAAATGGACTAATAGCAATTGCAAAAGTTTCTTCCACTTTGAAACATTTAATTTTGTAATCCTATTGAAATCACGGGGTTACATTGTACCCTCTTGAACTCATCCCCAACCCCTTCTCTTACAAAGAGAAGGGGCTTCATAATGGAAACGGGGCGAAAGTCCCTCTCTTTGTAAGAGAGGGATTTAGGGTGAGTTAGAGTCGTGAAACCGTATCTTTCGGGTATAGTTGAAACGTTTCAACTTCTTCATTGTATTAAAGTGAAAACTAATTTTGTAATTGCTATAAGTCCATTAGGCAAAGAGTTTTATTGTTTTCCACGACCTGTCCCCTAGAGCGGATGCGCCTTTGGTGCAAAGGTCGTGGAAATTATTTGTTTTCTCTCTTTCAGAGAAGACCTTCAAGGTCTAACTCGCAGTATAAAAAAACAGAACGCTTTGGAATAACCGTTAGAAGCAAACTACAATCTAATAATGAAAAACTTATTCTAGCTAGAGACGGGCGAACCGATCACCTACTACCTACCGCCTCTAATATTCCCTCCAGCTTTTCACCTCTAACTGTTCCGGCTTCATTCTTCCTAATGCTTCCGCAAACCGCATCGCAATTTGTCTGTTGGTGATGAGCATAACGTTATGGTCAACAGCAGCGCGGCGGATAATATAATCGTTATTCAATTCTTCTTTTTGAAATGTTTTCGGAAGGTTAATCACGAGGTCAATCGTTCCATTCTTGATGTACTCGAGCGCTCCGGGTCGTCGTTTATCGAGGGGCCAATAGAGAATTTCTGTCGTAATGCCGTTTGATTTCAGAAATCGCGCCGTGCCTACCGTGGCATATAATTTTATACCCATCCGCGCAAGTGTCGTTACTGCTTCGAGCAGTTCTGCTTTTGATTCAATATTGCCTGTCGAAAGAAGAACGCTGCGAACAGGAAAGCGGAATCCGACTGAGGCGAGCGCTTTCAAATACGCTTCATCGAACGTGTCGCCAAGGCAGGCGACTTCGCCCGTGGAAGTCATTTCCACTCCGGTTACCGGGTCAGCGCCATCAAGCCGGGTAAAGGAAAATTGGGGAGCCTTCACCCCGACATGATTCAGCTCAAACACAGAGCTATCAACGGAATAGATCGGCTCACCCATGATGGCTTTCGTTGCCAGCTCGATAAGATTGAGCTTCAATACTTTTGAAACAAACGGGAAGCTTCGCGAGGTGCGCAGGTTGCACTCGATAACTTTCACCTCGTTTTGTTTCGCGATAAACTGAATGTTAAACGGTCCATTGATGTTCAGGGCTGAGGCAATTTTCTTTGCGATAAAACGGACCTGGCGCATCGTCTCTAAATATGTTCGCTGCGCGGGAAACACCAATGTCGCGTCGCCGGAATGGACTCCCGCATTTTCTACATGCTCGGAAATCGCGTACACGATGACGTTTCCGTGCTGCGCGACGCCGTCGAACTCCAGTTCCTTCGCATTTTCAAGAAATTTGCTGATAACGGTTGGATGCTCTTTTGAGAGGTCTGTCGCGCGTTTCAAAAATCGCAAGAGTTCCGCATCGGTTGAAGCGACTGCCATCGCGGCTCCGCTCAGTACATACGAAGGGCGAATCAAGACGGGATAGTTTACTCTGTGGGCG
>SCUC01000706.1 GCA_004322375.1 Bacteroidota bacterium | reverse complement strand
AAAAATATTGACATACTCCGGTTCAAATAAGCCGGTAACCTGATTCACATCGTATGAAGTTCTACGTAACCCGCGCCCGACTACTTGTTCGCATAGCAATTGACTTGAAAACGCACGCAACCCCATAATATGAGTAACCGTTTTTGCATCCCAACCTTCTGAAAGCATCCCTACGGAAATTACTTTATGGATTTGTTCTCCTGGCTTCCCCATCTGCCCAACTGTATCAACTATTTGCCGGAGATATTCTGCTAATTGTTTCTTTGTTAGCTTTTTGGTCGGCTCTTTATCACTTTCGTCTTCCTCAACTGATGGAGCAAACGATTCGCTTTCTTCTTGTGATTCTGCTAAACCAAGAACTTTTGAATCTATATGTAAAATTTTTTCCGGCACGCACAGTTCTTCTATCAGTATTTTTTTATGGTCGAAAGCATATTTTACTCGCGCCGCAGTCTCCGTAGTATTTGCAACGGTAATCATAACAGGGGGTACAAGATTCTTATCTGCTTTCCACTTCTTTGCCGCCTCAAGCCAGTCAATTCCAAGAAGATAATAGGCGTTCATAACGAGCTGGGGCAACGGCTCGTACGGTTCTGCCGTTCTGGTTAGATCAACCTTGACGTCCGGCTCTTGGTAGATATGATATAATCTGGATTTAAATGTTTTTGCATCCGGCACCGCATCATCGCGAACTACTACACGGGGAGTTTTTACTAACCCTGATTCGATTGCATCATTGAGACCGAAATCGCTGACAATCCATCCGAACAACGCTTCTTCCGAGCTTTGCTTACCTGATGGCGCGAACGGGGTTGCCGAAAAATCGAAACAAGTAAGGATACCACGCGCGCTATGAATTCTGTCTAACCCTCCTACCCATTTGGTTGCTTCTTCAATTTCTTCTTTCTTTACGCCTCGAATTTTTGATTCCGCAGGAACGCGCCACGCATGATGCGCTTCATCATTGATGACAATCAGGTTGGTTGCCGAGGAAATATCAGACAACACTTCCCGTACATACGCCTCATCGCTCTTCGCGCCTCGTTTATCAACAGATTTTCTCTTTGCTAACTTTTCATCGGTCTCCCAGTTGAGAGTATGCCAATTGATAATATGAACTTTTCCCTGTCTTAGCTTTTCTCGCAACGCTTGAGGAACGATATTAAATTCCTCATAGTAATTGCCTTCGCCGGAAGGTTGAAGCACTTGTAAGCGACTTTTTACAGTAAGACCGGGCGCGACAATAAGGACATTTTTTGAAAAACGTTTATCTTGCGAGTATGTAACTTTGTTTAAGATTTGCCATGCAATCAACATTCCCATAACGATTGTTTTGCCGGAACCTGTTGCCATCTTCGAACATAATCTTTGAAACTCTCCTCCGTCTGAAGATATGTCGATTCCTGTCTTTTCCGTATCAGAAGCTTCGAGAAGCCATATCAAAGTTTCAATCGCTTCTAATTGACAGAAGAAGAATCTTTTGTAACTGCGTTCTTCTAAATTGTACCAATGTTCAAGCAACCGTTTTGTTATGCCTGTAACGCCCGGATACCCTGCTTCTTTCCATGCTTTGACTCTTGGACGTATTGCATTGACCTGAGGCAGTTCAAAGAAAATTCCCGGGTCATCAAACGATTGTGAGTTTGGGGTGGCAACAACATACCCGGCAGGTCTTCTGCCGGCTAATTTGTTAAATGTCCTGTTCTCCCGTTCATAACTCCAATACAACGAAGGCTCTTCGTATGGAGAGTTAATAATGAGTTTATCTATCTGGTCCATCATTCATCCTATAGCAGTTCCATCACTCGTAAACTCTCAATGCCTCTGTCATCTATAATTTTTATTGCTACCTTCTGTCCTTCGCGCTTCTTCTCAAACGGCAAAGAAACAGTACCCCGATAACTTTCAATCAATTCCTCGTCTATTTCCGCTTTGAGATTTTTTGCCAGTTTCGACCAGCCCTCATTTTCTCCCGCCATTGGGAAAAACACCTGACGAGGAAACAGACTTCTTCCGTCATAATCTGTATCAAGAAGCCACATAGCAATTTTTTCATTCCCGCCGGAGTCAACTGTGCCTGTCTTCGTATTATAATAATCAAACCCAAGTACCTCCACAACATGGGAGGACGATGCTCCTGCATCGTCCCTTTGTTCAGTCTTAACCTTCGTAATCCGCACATCCGGCTGACCAATCAACCAGAAACTCTCATTGCTTGTCCGTTTCTTCTTCAAATCATCGGTAAGTAAATCGGCATTCATTTGTACTTTTAACAATGTCATACCGATTTTCTTCGGGTCAATTTCGTCTATATCTTTCGCCGCTTCGGGATCGAATTGAAACGCTACAAAAATTACTAAGCCGGGTCTCGGCACAAGCTTGCGGGCTTCCTCCCATGCCAATTCTACCTGTCTCTGCTCAAGCGGCGCGTGCTCGGGACCAAACGAAATAACTACCCGTTGCGATTTGCCATACTCACTATGCGGTTCTTTGACGCTGTTTGCTCCTTTGTCATTCGCTTTTGTTTCCGCCTCCGCATGGAGCCAACGCGTACCGCCTAACGGCTCGACGCGGGAGAACAAAATATACTGACCATTTTTCCCGCGGATACCCGATTTTAACAATTCATCCCGCCACTCTGCTTGTCGGAGAGTTTCACCGCTACGCCCTATGTCATTACGTAGAAGTGTAACGTCTTTATTACGCGTTATTTCCGGGGCGCTCTTCTTAGATGGCACGACATCATCAATTGATTTTACAGCCTGCGCAGGCACTGCTTCTACCGTAAATGGTCCTGTTACTCTTGTTTTTGAAGTATCCTTCTGTGGTTTATCATATAGTTTTTCATGACCCGGAGGCTCATTATTAGCAATGGATTTGAGCATTATGTGCGGCACTGTTTCGTAAATAAACCCGCTTCCTATTCCCTGCTGAGGATACGCCAATTCATAATAATCAAACACCGATGTCATAAGCCGTTGCTTGGTAAGCGTTATTGCCACACGGGATGTGTCGCATGTTATCCATCGCCTTCCCCACTGCTCTGCGACGTACGCTGTAGTACCGCTTCCACAAGTTGGATCAAATACTAAATCTCCAGGATCGGTAGTCATCAGAAAGCATCGTTGAATAACTTTCTTAGCTGTCTGAACAACATATGTTTTATCTTCTCCTGAAAAACCTGCAATAGCAGTATCAGTCCAGATATTATTTATTGGGATAAACGCAAAATCATCCTGATATCGTATGTAATTAAGATTGTTACCAGAAATCATTAAGCGATCAGCTTTAATTAGATTTTTCATACCCTCCTGATTAGTTTTCCAATAATTCTTAGTGGGCACAAAAACTTGGTTCCCAAATTCAACCGGAAATCTAGCGTTTTCGCCACCACTTTGAGAAGTAAGATTTTGTACAGAAAAAAGTCTCCAATTATTTGGTATTTCTTTCTTCTCAATTTCTTCTGTACTTAATTTTCTCCTTTCTTTTCCATTAGGTGACTCAATCCAAATGTAACTAGCTGCTTTCTCACCGCCTAAGACTTTCGGAAAAAATAATTGTCTATACTTTACATTCTCTTTCTCTTTGGCATACCATAATATGAAATCGTTTACGACATCAAGCAATTCTCCTCCCTTTCCCCCAGTTTTAACAAATGGAATGACAGTACAAAAATTCTTCTCACCAAACACCTCGTCCATTATTTCTCTAACATGATGAACATTCTCATCAGAAATCTGCACAAAAATACTTCCGCTCTCAGTAAGCAATTCTCTAGCAAGCAAGAGAGTATCTCGTATATACGTCAGATAGGAATGTATGCCAAGCTCCCAGGTATCGCGAAACGCTTTAATTGTTTCCGGCTCAGAGGAAAGGTCTTCATCTTTGCCATCTTTAACATCACGTTTATTTACAAAAGGCTGGAAATTAGAGCCATACTTAATCCCATAGGGAGGGTCAAAATAAATTGTTTGTACCTGTCCGCCAAGTCCTTCTTTCTCAAGGAGGGAGTTCATCACAAGCAGGCGGTCGCCCGCAATAAGTCTGTTGCTCCAGTTATGTTTGTGCTTGTAAAAATCAATCGCTTCGCGTAAAGGCGGGTTTTCTTCTTTTGCGCTAAAGAGAGACATCTGCTCATAATTGTTGCCGTTCTTCTTTCTCACGGCTTCAATAATCGAGCGAGGGTCAATCCGTTCATGGACATGGAGTGACACAGTCGGTACCTCAAACGATGTTCGCTCCGCCTTGCCTGCCCATACAAGCTGTGGGTCAAGGTGCGGGTCATATTGATATTGCCGCGTTCGCGGCTGGTCGGGACGGGAGTCCCGACCTCCCATACCAATATCGGGGTCAGTTTCAGGCGTTACTAACCCTACAGGCGGGTTATTAACGCGCTTTTTATCTTTATGCTCGTACTGCTCAATCGGTTTCTTTTGGGGTTTCGCCTGCTTTGCCATGCTTTACTCTGAATAAAAGGTAACAGAAAAATGCCGGCTCAAATGTACAAAAAAAAATCAATATGCTCATTGTTTACATAAAAAAACCGCAGACAAAAATGCCTGCGGCTACATGAAACCTGAAACATGATGCGTGAAACTTTTACAGGTGCATCGCCTCCAAATATCTCTCCGCGTCAATAGCAGCCATACACCCTGTTCCTGCCGCGGTAACTGCTTGTCGGTACACTGAATCAGCCACATCGCCGGCAGCAAATACACCAGGAATGTTGGTAGCAGTTGAGCCGTTTTTCACCTTAATGTATTCCTTTTCATCCAAATCAATCTGACCTTTGAAAAGCGAAGTATTCGGCTGGTGACCGATGGCAATAAATACACCGTCAACTTTTAAGTCGGAATGTTCGCCCGTTTTAACATTCTTTAATCGTAAACCGGTAATTGATTTCCTCCCATTCTCTTCCTTGCCGAGAACTTCCTCAATGGCAGAATTCCAAACAAACGAAATTTTGGGATTGTGCATTGCCCGCTCCTGCATAATTTTTGATGCGCGCAATTGGTCACGCCTGTGGATAACAGTAACCTTTGTCGCAAAACGAGTCAGATAATTTGCCTCTTCCATCGCAGTATCTCCACCCCCGATAACTGCCACTTCCTGCCCTCTGAAGAAAAATCCGTCGCATGTCGCGCAAGCAGAAACTCCATATCCCATAAACCGCTTTTCCGATTCAATGTCTAATAACTTTGCAGACGCGCCTGTTGAGATAATAATTGAATCAGCAGTGTACAGTTCTTTATCGGAATACACTTTGAACGGCTTCTGTGAAAAATCAACTTTCGTAACGTCCTGAAAAAGTGTTTTTGCATTGAACCGCTGTGCCTGCTTCCGAAATAGCTCCATCATTTCAGGTCCCAAAATCCCTTCCGGGAAACCGGGGTAATTTTCCACTTCTGTTGTAATTGTAAGCTGTCCACCCGGTTGAAATCCTTCAAACACCAGAGGATTGAGATTTGCTCTTCCGGTGTAAATTGCAGCCGTCAATCCTGCCGGTCCTGAGCCGATGATAATTACTTTATGATGATTGTTATGTTCCATAACCTTTTTCTTTTCGATGATTGATAAATAAAAAAACTTTAGTCTTTGCCTAGAAAAAATTCTAATATCAAAAACCTAAATAAATACAAATATCTAATGTTCTAAGATTTTAACTGCCCTCAGTCATCAGTTTTTTTTTCAAATTAGAATTTGTTTAGTGCTTAGGATTTAGAGTTTAGGATTTTTCAGAATTACTTCAGCGTTTCTTCGTAACCCTGAAACCTTCGTCCGCTTTATCGGACTCGCCTTGAATTTTTTTGAAAATTCTTCTTGAGTCATCTCCACAATTTCAGAAAGCAAAGGGGCTTTATTAAATTCTCTCGGTTCAAACTCATTCATATCCGTTGGCTGTGAGAATTTATGATTCCACGGGCAAACATCCTGACATATATCGCAGCCGTAAATCCAGTTATCAAATTTTTCTCCAAGCTCTCCGGCTACTTCTCCGCGATGCTCAATGGTTACATATGAAATGCACTTAGTCGAGTCAACTACATATTCTTCCACGATGGCGTCTGTAGGACATGCTTCGATACAGAGGGTGCAATCCCCGCAATGGTCTGTTGCCGGAAAATCAAATTCAAGCTCAAGGCTTAGAATTATTTCCCCTAAAAACACCCATGAACCAAACTCCTGCGTGATGACATTTGTATGCTTTCCTTCCCACCCTATACCAGCGTGTTGCGCCCAGACT
>SCUC01000705.1 GCA_004322375.1 Bacteroidota bacterium | reverse complement strand
TTGGAGGCTTCGAGCGAGATCACGCGTTTTGGAACAATTCCCGGCGTGAGTTGAAGAAATGGAACCTGGAAGAGCGGCTTCACTCCTGTCAGACGCAGTGAATCTGCGAACGAAAGCGTGTCTACCGATGGAGCAGTAAACGCGCTGTCTATCTTTGAAATTGTAGCATGAATTTCCGATACGGTCATTGTCGAGAAGGGCGAAGCCAGGTTGACGCATGAGAGAAGTGAATCCGCATAAGGAATAATATCGTTAATCATTTTTCCGTTCATCGGGTTTGTGAGATTGTTTGGGTCGTCAAACGTTAGTTCTCCAAATCCGTTCGGGAAATAATTCCAGGCACTTGCTGCGATATTGAGCTTTAGCGTGAGCAGTTCCGCAAAGAATGCGTTGTTATGCTTATCAGGCGGCAAATTTTTCTGTTGTTTGCTCATCGGTTTTCCGCCAATGGAATCGAGACATTTTCCGGAAGTGGAATGAAAGAGATTTTTCTTCCTCATGGATGATACCACATCATTATATTTTTTTAGTAGTACCGAATTGCCGTTCTTAAGACCCTGAGGTATTCCGACTGATAATCCGTTGAGAAACGCGCTGGTAGTCTTGCCAAAAAGCATTTCGCCGACGTTATGGAGGTTCGGCATCGGAAGGGTAGGACGGTTTTCCGCAAATGCTGAATCAGGAAGTTTCAGTCTCTTGCTCGTCCCCCAGCCATACTTGACTTTGATTTTCTTCCCTTGATTTCCCAAGCTAACAACCGTAATCGTATCGCCTCCATTCACGTCAAGCACAAGCGCTGGAGGCAGCTTTCCGGTAAACGTATCGAGGGTTTCTGCGGGAGAATTTTTTGGGGTAACATACCCCGCCGCATTCATGGAAAATTCAAGCATCAGCAACCGGCTGGCGTCGGCAACAAGATTAAACTGAAAGACGACGTTAGCATTTTTCTTTTTCTCAGCTTTGAGCTTCCCCGCTCTGTCAACAGCGCGCGACCAAACATCATACGAAGCGGTTCGAAACGTTTGCAGATACGCCGTATCGAACACAAACGTGACCGTTACGTTTTTCTCGCCCGTCATCGTAACGCTTGCCGTGTCCGTAAAGCCGCTCGCATCTCCGCTCCACGCTCCAAAGAAATAGCCGAGAGACGGCACGGCAGTGAGAAGCACGGTTGTTCCATGATTGTACAGGGTCTGGTCAGGATTTTTTACAACGCTTCCGCTGCCAACGATGGTAATGTTGAGCGCATACGTATTAATGGCAAATTGCACTTCAAGGTAGTGACTGGATGCAACGTCGGAAAAAGTATATGAGGAAACAGCGCCGACGAGAACGCTGTCAATCCAAACATTTTCAACATGGTACCCTTCATCAGGATAAAACATGTACGTTACGTCGCTTCCATACGCGACCGAGGTGTCGCCGGAGGGACTTGTTGTTCCGCCCGCAGTGATGTACGCGGTAATTGTGTAATAATTGATGGAGAAATATGCATCTATGGTATGGTTCGCGATGACAGCCGTAAATTCATAGCTTGTACCGGCGCCGACGTTTACTCCATCCACAACAATGCTGTCAATATGGTACCCGGTGTCCGGCGTAATTGCATAAGCCTGACTTCCCCCGAAACTTACACTAGTTACTCCCGGCGGACTAATAATTCCATTGCCTACAGCAGTTGCAGTGATAGTGAATGTTTGCAAGGCAAAATTGGCAGTAACCGTTTTGTTCCCGTCCATCAAGAGTGTATCGGGATTTTCACTGCCGCTTAAGTTACCGCTCCAGTTTGCAAAATGATACCCTTCAGCCGGCGTAGCGGTAAGAATCACCGATGTGCCTTCGGGATATGCCGTTACATCAGGATTTTTAGTAACACTGCCGTTTGTTGCGTTAACGGTGAGAGTGTAAGTAGCGCGGTTTCCGAAATCTTTCGCAGTTACATTTTCATTCCATGTAAGATTTACTTCATACGTTCCGGGTAACGGGGGGGGCAGTTTGTGTCCACGTGCTTTGCAGCTCTTCACTAACCGTGTAACTCCCTTCAAACAACTCTGTAAATGAATAATTGCCATTCACATCGGTCAGTTGAGAATCTGTTTTCGCTCCGGCAAGTCGAATCTTCCAATTACTCAATGTGTTCTCACCAAGCTCTTTTACTCCGTTGCCGTTGGCATCGTTCCATTTCATTCCGCCGATGGAACCGAGATCCAGGGGCGCGGTAGAAATTACCCACGCAGGAGAATTAACAAGCGTTCCTGTATTTCCGCCGCCGCTTCCGTCAGCCGTTGTCGTGCCGCTCCCTTCATCGAATTTCCAGTAGCCGACAAGATTGCTAAAATTCGGATGGGAAGCGATAAGGGTTTTCTTTCGCCACGATTGCAGTGTAGAGACATCAAGAACCGCGTTCCAGATGCGTACTTCGTCAATCATTCCGGGGAAACTGTTTTCAGCAGCGTTGTTATTTTTTCCAATCCGGAACGACTCGGATGAATTGAAAATCGTATCAATCACGGCATCGGTTCGTTCAATATCTAACGCGCCATTGATATACATTCGTGTGAATTGCGATGACGCGAATTGAACGGCAATATGATTCCACTGATTTATGATAAGCGCGCCGGCGCTCGTTGTTATATAGCTTCCGGTTTCTTCTCCATCCCGTGAAATCCAGAATTGAATTCTGGCAGTATTATCATAGAGTCGTAGTACATACGCGCTACCATGAAAAGCATCGGTGAAAAGCGACTTCGATACGATTCCGTTATACGAATCAGTTCCTGTCGGATAGACCCATGCTTCTATTGTGACTGAATCGTTTACGTCTAACGAGCCGTTGTCAGCTATTTCAACAATGTTATTTGCGCCTGTGAAATTGATTGCATTTCCCGGACCTTGCGCCAATGCGACATACGAAAAACAACCGAGAATAAATGCTTTCAAGAAACCTGATAGAACTTGCTGCATTGTTAAACTCCTTCTAAGTGTGGTGAGATAGATGAATGCCTCTTTCCTCTCCTCTGTGTGCTTGTCCAATGTACAGTGTGCAGTTGCTCATGCGCGCTGAAAGGAAAAAGGTTAGTCAATAAAGTAAGAATGATTCTTCGATTGAATCGTTCCTTACATCCAGGCGTTACACATT
>SCUC01000704.1 GCA_004322375.1 Bacteroidota bacterium | reverse complement strand
TAACGAGGTTGAGGAAAATGGTTTTTCAAGATATGATACGAGTAGTTCTTTGTTCGAGACTTTGTCAAACTCTTTAACTATGACTACCCTACGTTCCGCCATCATCGGGTAGGATGACGCGGCTTCTATGATTTTGCGCGCATCTATCTCGCTTCCATAAAAAACATCAAGATTGAAGCTGCTTGTTGATGGGTCAACAGCATGCTCAATGAGAGAGTCCAGCCCCTCAGCAAAAAGAAACTCTTCTTCTCCAAAAAAGAGATACACAGAGGCAAACTGGCGTTGTTTGTGCTTACGTTCCAGCTCTGCGAATGATATTCCTTCGACTTTTGATTTAGCCATCAGAGCGCTCAATGCAGATGACTAATGAGCAGCGATGGGTGTAAAACCCATCGCTGGATGAAATATTCAATTCTCTTTTTCATTCGTGGTAACAAATTTTCAAGTAACCGAAGTTGTTCAGTTTGTGGCTGAAGCCACGAAAGGTTCATTATTTCTATCCACGAGCTACCTACGGTTCGCCTACGGCTCGTAGATAGTCCATTTTGCGTAAGTGGCATAAATACGAATTCACACATAGGAATAAAAATGAGCCACCAGCCCACGACTTAAGTCATGGGCTGCTAAACCTTATTAATAGCGTAACTTCAGTAAGTAAGAAAACATATAGAAGCCTTACTTACTCTTTAACAATCCTAATATCTGCTTTTGATTTCATAAATAAAAAAGGATTGAACAGGCAACAATGCCTGTTCAATCCTTACTGTTGTACAAACCGTTACTTTGATTTCGTTTCTTCTTTTTTCTTAGAATTTTTTGAATAGACTTTATTCATCACTACCGGTGTTACGGGTTTATCGCCAGGCTTGCTTGTTTTTACTTTCCCGATGGCTTTTACTATGTCCATTCCCTTTACTACTTCGCCGAAAATAGTATGGTTGCCATTCAACCAGGTTGTGGGAACAAGGGTAATGAAAAACTGGCTTCCGTTAGTATTTTTCCCTGCGTTCGCCATTGCTAATAATCCTTCACGGTCAAACTTTAACTTGGGGCTGATTTCATCTTCAAACTTTTTACCATAGATGCTCTCGCCGCCCATTCCGGTGCCGGTCGGGTCGCCGCCTTGAATCATAAAATTATCTATAACACGGTGAAATGTGATACCGTTGTAATATCCTTTCTCCGCGAGCTTTACAAAGTTTTCAACCGTTTTGGGGGCTTCATTCCGGAACATTTCTATCTCGATCGTCCCCATGGATGTTTCCATCACAACGATTTCTTTTTGACCGCTGCCTGGAGTTTCTTTGGTCGTTTGACTTTCCATTTTCTTTGATTCCTCTTTTGTAGTTTTATCTTGTGCATACAGCGCGATGCCACAAAGAAGTGTCATCGCTATGAGCGTTGAAAAAAGATTTTTTATCATGGTTTCTCTTTTATTATTGATACTGAGTGAATTAAACTTGTAGTTATCTTCAAACACCTTTTTCTACGGATTCGTTCACGGTGCGTTCTGCTTTCATCACTTCCGACATGTGGAGCTTATCCTTAAAAAAATAGACAGCGCCAATAATTGTTATTCCGATAAACCCTACGGCATTAGTAACCGTAGCGTAACTGCGCGCAAGCTCTTCTTCAACTCCATACAACTTCGTGAGTGTTTGGATGGTGAAGTAGTGGTATGGGCCCACAGAACCCGGCGTTGGAATTACAATGCCAATGCTTGAAATTGATTGCACAACCATCGCAGACGCCCAATCAAGATTGTATGTTTCAGTCATTCCAAAGGCAAAAAAGGCAAAGTACATCATTACGATATATAAACCCCAGATGACGATACTCTGAAACGCAATCACGAGATAATTCTTGGGTTCCTTAATAAATAAAAACCCGTCAAGAAAGGAGTGAACGATATGTTCAATCAACTTCGCCTTTCGCTCGCTTACCTTTTGGGTAACGAACTTGAGAATCTTTTCTACAATGTCTCTCCGAAACATAAGATACGCAAACAAGCCAAGAAAAAGAAGTGTGATTGCAGTAATCCAAATTCCTGTTTCTTCAAGCCATGGGAAATTTTCCAACAACGGTCCGTTATAGACCATCGGAATCATGAGAATCAAAATCATGAACGAAAGCACATCAAAAATGCGTTCAATGAGAACTGTCCCGAACGCTGCGCTGCGAGAAACGCCTTCTAATTTTCCAATGGCATACGGGCGAACAATTTCACCTGCGCGGGGCAGCACATTATTCATCATATAGCCGACGATGAGCGAGGAGAATAAATTTCTGTACCGTATATCTTTTTTTATGGGACGGAGAAAATATTCCCACCTCCATGCGCGTACAGCATGGCTTAGCACAAGAACCGGAAGCATTGCCAACGCCCACCAATAGTTTGCCTGTGATAGAATTTCCCAGAGCTTTCCAAAATCCGTTCCGCGAAATGCGAAATAGAGGAAAACTGCCATGACCAAAAGGCTGAGTATGGTTTTTAGGGTGTTCTTCACAGGTTGATAATGCGTTTTTGGTTTTTCGTTTGGGGTTTGTTGTTCAGGTTTCAGGTTTTAAGTTTCATGCTTCACGCTTCAGGTTTCAGGCTTCAGGTATCACGGGTCTGGTATCAAATGAACAAATGCAAGTGCTTGAAACATGAGACATGAAACTTGAAACAAATAACTAATAACTACCTCAGGTCAAAGACTTCGGTATCTTCCGTAGGTTCAAAAATAAATGTAGAATCTTTTATTCCGGCATTGAACTTGACGTCATCGAGAATATACGTAATTTCACTGTTACTTACATCGTGAATGTAAATTTTTTTCATCAAGAGATCGCGTTCGTCAATCCAAAGTTTCATCATCTTTACCGGGGAGTTCTTTTCTGTTGGAGTCAGTTTTAAAATGGTTGTTGGCGACGTACCGAGCTTTTCTTTTCCAGCGTTTTCTGCTGCAAATTTGCCTGGAAGGGTAGTCAGAATTTTTTCCGGAGAAAGAACCTGTTCGGCTTCCTTGTAATGGTCAACGAGAAGGCTGTTTTCCATTTTCAAGTAGGTCCAAAGAGTTTTTCCATCGGTAACAACAATTTGCTTCTCCAATTCGATACAGTATTTATTTCCCTTTTTTACCTTAAGCGAACCTGTAAACGAGAGCGTTTCCTTTGACACAACGGAATAGGACACCTGTGTAAACGAGATGGAAATATCCTGCATCGCGCTGTATTTTTTTTGAAGCGAGGCGAGGAGCTTATCGGCGTCGTCTCCGGCGTACGCTAATCCTGAAATAGCAATTAGAACATAGATGAAAAAGCCGAGTAGCTTTAATACATTCATACTGTGGTTATTTGATTTCAAAAACTACTCTGACTTGACTGGTTATTGAAATAGTTTGGGCGAAAAATCCTATTCCTTTGCTTTCATCGTAAGTTGCATCGGCAGATATCGTAATAGGATTAAAGGGATTTCCAAGCCTACCGCCACGTAGAAACATAGTAGAATAGTCGTTTGTCTGATTCGACGTAACGGTGGGTTCAATTTCTTCTATGAGTAATGGTTTTCCCAACGTTAAACCTAAAGCGGTAACTAAATCCTCAGCTTTTTCCTTTGCTTTTAGGATAGCTGAAATTCTTGCCTTTTTCCTTACACTAAGTTCATCCTTTAGTGAAAATGTCAAGTTCGATAAATCTTCAACCTCGTTTTCACTAATCAAATAAAGAATGCTATCCAGCAAAGCCATACTGTCAACTGTAACCATTGTACTAATCATAGCTTTGAAATCTTTACTTGAACTAAAAAGTGGTTTATCCCCGTAGTTCTCTCCACTATAAAATTGAGAGGTAGCAATATTTTTTTGACCTAAACCCAAAGCGAGTAGTTTTTCAGCTACAGAATGAGACTTATCATTCGAGTTTTCAACAGCCTGGCGTAACGTTGAGCCAAAACCCTGTATTGAAAAAACTAAGGTTGCCCGGTCTGCAACTTCTTTCAATTCTACACTTCCGAACACGCTGATTTGATTTGATGTATCATTGTATTCTTGTGCAAAAAGAATTCCAACGAAACACCAAATTACAATGCTCAATGTAAATATTCGTAACATAATTTTTCTCCTCTCACCCCAAAAACAATGGATTATCCAACACCCGTTTCAACTGCTCGTCGTTTTCAATCAATACTTGCCGGGCTTTGCTGCCATCAAAGGGACCGACGATGCCGGCTGCTTCAAGCTCGTCAATCAATCGGGCAGCGCGGGAATAACCGACTTTTAGCCGCCGTTGAATTAACGAAACCGAGCCTTGTTGGTGTCGCACAACAAGATACGCCGCTTCTTCAAAGAACTCATCCCGTTCCTGTGAAGTTCCGCCTCCTCTCGCTCCTTTACGTTCAAAGGTCGAAGGAAGCATAAAGGGCTTGCTGTATCCTTGCTGCCGCGCAATGTGTTCGGTAATACTTTCAACTTCATCGGTTGAGATAAAGGCATTTTGAATACGAATCGGCTTGGGAGAACCGGAGGGCAAATAGAGCATATCGCCGCTGCCGAGTAACTGCTCCGCGCCATTCATATCGAGAATGGTACGCGAATCGGTCTTGGAAGCCACCTGATATGCAATACGGGCAGGGAAATTAGCTTTAATAACACCCGTAATAACATCAACCGAAGGTCTTTGGGTGGCTAGCACGAGATGAATTCCAACTGCGCGGGCAAGCTGGGCGAGCCGGGCAATCGGCTCCTCCACCTCGCGTGCGGCGGTAATCATTAAGTCGGCAAGCTCGTCTATGACGACAATGATGAAGGGCATTTTCCTGTGCTTAATTTGGTCTGTATCCTTTACTCTCCCATCTTTGATTCGCTCGTTATAATCCTGGATGTTGCGGACTCCTGCGGCGGCAAGCTTATCGTAGCGTTTTTCCATTTCAAGCTCAACGCTTCGAAGCACGCCTACCGAGTTGTCAGGGGTGGTGATAATATCTTCCTTGATATCCGGGGAGCATGCAAGAAAATGATGCTTTAATTTTTTATAATTGGTGAGCTCGATTTTCTTAGGGTCAATAATGATGAACTTCACTTCAGAAGGATGCATCTTGAACAGCAGGCTGGCAAGGATAGTGTTGATTCCGACGCTTTTGCCGGAACCGGTCGAGCCGGCAATCAACAGATGAGGCATTTTGGCAAGGTCATCCACAAATGCTTCGCCTGAAATGGTTTTACCTAACGCTAACGGGAGCAATCCTTTTGCTTCGCGATATTTGTTGGAAACAACAAGGCTTTTCAAATAAACGAGCTGAGCATTCTTATTCGGGATTTCAATTCCGACTGCGCTCTTTCCGGGAATCGGGGCTATGATGCGAATTCCTTTTGCCGCGAGCGCGAGCGCGATATCATCTTCGAGGCTGACGATGCGGCTGATTTTGACTCCGGATGCAGGAACTAACTCGTACAGAGTGATAACAGGTCCCGGCACAACGCTGACGCTTTCAATCTCTATTCCAAAGTTGGCAAGCTTCGCGCGAACAAGCTCTGCGTTTGCTTTTAATTCTTCTTCGGGGATGGTTTCGCCGCCGCGAGGAGTATCTAATAAATCCGGCGAAGGAAATACGTATTCAATTTCTTCATCCTCATTTTCAACAGGGGCAGGCTGTCCC
The DNA here is from genome assembly GCA_004322375.1 of Bacteroidota bacterium. GTDB lineage: Bacteria > Bacteroidota > Ignavibacteria > UBA10030 > SZUA-254 > FW602-bin19. Next base: position 4,409 of record SCUC01000704.1, on the reverse strand, counting down.
CCGGCTTCCGTTTCCTCAAACGCCGCAGGCTCTTCCTCCTGTGAGATTGGAGATTCTCTTTTCTTAGAAGGTTGTTCCTCCTCCTCTTCTTCTTCCAGAAAATCTTCCAATGCCGGCTCAGCCGGTCTGACTACAATTTCTGTCTGGGGGGGTATTTCCGGTTCTTCCGGTATTTCCTCTTCTTCCTCTCGTTGAATTGTTATCTCTGTTTCGCGATCCTCATCTTCCTCCTCTTTCTTGAATCGTTCAGAAACCGAGCCTGTCAATTCACGCCAAAGATTTTCCAGTCGTTCGAGGGATTTATGAACATCTAAATCAACTGCTAAGATGATAGTGATGAACATCAATGTTACAATGATGATGGATGAGCCGATACTGCCGAGCAGCTTCACCAAGCCATCAGCCGTAAACGCGCCTACCGTTCCGAACCACTCGTTGCGAACATCCTGAAAAATGAGATTGGCTATGCCCATCGCTGTCGCGAAGAGGATAACGAACACAAGCGTATAGTTCGTAAAGATCACCGGTTTGCGAATGTCCAATTTCCTTAACATCACCCATCCCCATACAACCATAAGCGCAGGAAAGGCGATAGAAGCAAATCCGAGCGTGGAAAGAACAAGAAAGTTTGAGATAAGCGCGCCGACAACTCCTAAATTGTTTCCTTCCTCATGGTAAAAGATAATGCTGAGAAAGGAAAACAATCCGACCACCATCATGAGAATGGCGGTGATTTGTTTCCAGCGCTCTTTATTCGCGCGTTTAGCAGATGAATTTTTTGAGGGTTGCTTCACCGAAGCGTCATCCCTGCCTTAGCTCGCCCGTTTCAGCACAGGTGTCTGCTGCTCATTGTTGAGCCTGACAACACCGTTTGCCAGCACCGGAACGCCGTTGAAGGAATCAATATTGGAACAGAATTTCAAGTCCTCCTCGAATCCGATTTCTACCAACGCTTTGCCGTGATCAGAATGTTTCATCATCTTGAGAATATTCCCGCCGAACGATTTATCGAGCGTGACAGCTGCCCGCGCGCCATCATCGAGACTAAACGCGTCGTTATCCTTTGTTAGCTCAGCTACAATTTTTCCGGCGCAAATCGTATCTTCAAGAGAAAACCGGTTATCCTGACCGGAGCAAACAATGGTAACATCGCTCTGCCAGCTTTTTATTAAATTCACAACGCTGGTTAAATTCAAAAACGAGGCAACAACAAGGTTATTCGCATAGCGCGCCTTTACGATTGCCGCAGTTCCGTTCGTCGTGAGCATGACGATAGATTTGCCTTTCACTTTTTCTTCAGTATAGCTCAGGGGTGAATTACCAAGGTCAAATCCTTCAATCATCTTGCCGTTCCGTTCGCCGCAGCGAAGAGTTACTTCTCTTGTGAGCTTGCTGAACACTTTATACGCGCTTTCCATGTCCCCGACGGGAATAATTTCTCTTGCGCCGTTTGTTAAGGCGACCAGAATCGAAGACGCAGAACGAAGAACATCAATAACAATGACATTTTTGCCTGTCAGCGATTCTTCCCCGGCGCTTGTGGGCGTGAAATGCACTTCCACATGAATTGTATTTCCTGATTTCATAGCCTAATGTTTGATAAACGGTAACGGTGTGACGCGCCCTTTGACTGCTTTATTTCTGATAATGACCTCAAGTTCTGTTCCCGGTTTCGCGTATCCGGCGGAGACATATCCCATCCCGATTCCCTTTTCGAGAATAGGGGAAAGAGTGCCGCTGGTTACGGTTCCAATTGCCGCGCTGTTTGAACGAAGCTCATACCCGTGACGGGGAAACGCTTTCTCCTCTTCGATAGCGAACCCGACCAGTTTCCGTTTTACACCTTCTTGTTGAACTTTGGTCAGGAATTCGCTGCCGTTGAATTTTCCTTTTCCCAGCTTCGTAATCCAGCCAAGGCCGGCTTCGAGCGGATTGGTTGTTTGGTCAATATCATTGCCATAAAGACAAAAGCCCATTTCGAGGCGAAGAGTATCGCGCGCGCCAAGTCCGATTGGAGCGATGTTGAATTCTTTGCCCGCTTCCATGATTACATTCCAGATTTTTTCTCCAATCGCCGGGGCAGAATCGAAATAGAGCTCGAACCCTAGCTCACCGGTATATCCTGTACGAGAAATAATCATTTCGATGCCTGCAACATTACCTCTGACAAATGAATAGTATGGTATCGAAGTTAAATCTACCGGAGTAAGCTTCTGCAGTGTTGCTAACGATTGAGGACCCTGGATAGCCAGCAAAGAAAATTGCAAGCTTTTATCTATTACCTCAACTTGAAATGAACCAACGTTGGATTTCATCCACTCGAAATCTTTTTGCGTATTCGATGCATTCACGACAAGCATGAATCCATGTTCCAACCTGTACACCAGCAAGTCATCAACGATGCCGCCATCGGGATAGCACATCGCGGAATACTGGACTTTGCCGACTGATAATTTTGATGCATCGTTTGTCGTAATGTGCTGGACAAATGCGAGTGCATCGTTTCCACTAATGAACACCTCACCCATGTGTGAGACGTCGAACATGCCGACGGATTTACGCACTGCCTTATGCTCTTCGATGATACTCGAATACAGCACAGGCATTTCAAATCCCCCGAACTCGATGAGCTTAGCGCCAAGCTGCCGGTGAATTTGAGTAAAGGCTGTCGCGTTCATTTTACCTGGACTTTCTTCCAATCGTCAAGAAAACGAGCTAACCCAATATCTGTAAGAGGATGCTTGATAAGCTGGGTCCAAACGCCATAGGGCATAGTTGCAATATCCGCGCCAAGCATCGCCGAATCGGCAACGTGAACAGGATTGCGAATGCTTGCTACAAGTACCTGCGTACTAAAATCATAATTTCTATAAATTGTCACTATCTGTTGGATAAGGTCCATTCCAACCTGGCTGATGTCATCGAGCCTGCCTATAAAGGGACTCACGATATACGCTCCTGCTTTTGCAGCAAGGAGCGCCTGCGTGGGAGAAAAGCACAATGTGACGTTACATCGTATCCCTTCAGATTTAAACCGTTGAACGGCGACGAGCCCATCTTTGATGAGCGGCACCTTCACGATAACATTATCGGCAATTTTTGCAAGCTCACGACCTTCGCGCAGCATTCCTTCGGTATCGGTTGCCGTTACCTCAGCGCTTACGTCGCCCTTAACGATAGCACAAATATCTTTGATGATGTCTTTAAATGGGCGGTTTTCTTTTGCAACGAGGCTGGGATTAGTCGTTACCCCGTCTAAAATACCCGTGTTTGCCGCTTCACGGATTTCATTGAAATTAGCAGTGTCAAGAAAAAGTTTCATTGTTATGTAGATTCAAATGATTCAGTAATGTCTTTATTTTGTTTAACGGAGAAAAATCGGTATTCAGAGACCTGAATTTTCGGGTCCTCTTCAATTTTAATGAGAACCAAATATCGAAACATAAATTTACGAATGCGGCTCCATGTTCCTTCTTTCAGATACTTTGCAAACGAGGGATGAACTTTCAAAATGAGCTTAAGCTCTCTCCCTTCCGAAGTGAAACGACGCAGCCATCGTTCGAGATGATTGAGAACAGTCGCTTTGGATTGAACAAGACCTGCGCCCCCGCACACCGGACACGGCTCGCTGAAGCTGTGAAGGACGCTCTGGCGGATCCTCTGTCGTGTAACTTGAACTAAGCCAAATTCCGTCATAGGAAGAACTGTAACTTTGGCGCGGTCTCTTCGGAATTCTTTTCTTAGCTCATCATACACTTTCTTCCTGCTCACTTCATCTTCAAGATCAATAAAATCAACAACGATAATCCCGCCGATGTCGCGCAACCGTAACTGACGACACAGTTCGCGTGATGCTTCAAGATTAGTGCGGAGTGAATTCTGCTCCTGTTCGCGTTTTGCCGCGTACCTGCCGCTATTGACATCAACAACAACCATTGCTTCCGTTTGTTCGATGATGATATACCCGCCGCTTTTTAGCCAAACTTTTCTACCAAGCGATGTAGTAATTTCTTTTTCAACGCCATACGCATCAAATATTGGCTCACGGTCTTTATACAGTTCAACCTTATCGAGCAAATGAGGAGAGTTTTGTTCAAGGTACGAGCGGATATCCTTAAACAGCCGGCGTGAATCGGTAACCACCCGTTCGACGCTATCCGTAAATAAATCCCGGATAACATGGGAGGTCGTTGACATGTCTTTGTAGAGTAGCGTAGGAGGTTTATCTACCTTAATTTTTTTCTCTATTTCACGCCATGTCTCCACAAGCTTTTCAATATCCTGTCTCAGGGCAGCTTCGTCGCGTTCGGAAGCGACAGTGCGTATGATAACGCCAAACCCCTCAGGTAAAATGCTTTTTACAATCCTGCGAAGCCTTCTCTTCTCGCGAAAATTTGGGATTTTTTTAG
>SCUC01000703.1 GCA_004322375.1 Bacteroidota bacterium | reverse complement strand
TCCCTCGCCGTTGATGGCGACCAAATCAATCACCGTATCAACATCATTCATGGTGAGGCTTCCGTTTTTATTGATGATATAGGCAAGCTCTTTGAACACTTTTTCAAGCTGCTCGACCTCCCGTTCTTCGCCCCGGAATGTAAGCTGGTTTCCCCGGACAAAAATGCTCGCATCGAATTTATCCTCGATGGCGTGCAGGTTGGCATCGTTCAGCCCCAGCAGCTGAACCATGTCCACACCCTCCACAATTATTTTTTTATCTATCAATGAGGTTACTTTTCTCCTACAATGTTAAAATGACAAACATAATTTTTCTTTCAATAACAAAATAAAGTTAAAGAACTATTCCACAAATTACAAACTTATCTGTCAACCAATTGCCAATTGCCTACGGCTCGTAGAGTGAATAGCCAATAGTCAATTATTACCTGAAACCTGAAACTCACGCCTTACCTTTCTCTTAACTCACTGCTCACTGCTCACCGCTCACATCCCATATCCCGTATCCTGCATCTCGCTGCTCACCGCCCACCACGACATCCCACATTCAGCATCGAGCATCCTGCTTCCTGCATCATACATCCCAAATCCTACATCTCTCTCAACTCAGCGCCCACCGCTCACCGCCCATATCCAGTCAAAGCGTAGCGCATATCCACCGTGGCGGACATCATAAATCCTGCATCTTGCTCTTCCCTGCCACAATCGTCAGCAAATGCCACAGCTCCCGATGAATATAATGGGTAACAACAGAGGCAACTTCCGAGGCTAATTCCGGCGGGGCAATAATAACCACACGGTAGGGCTTGCCATTGTTATCCTTTTGGTCAAAAAAGACATCATATTCCGTTAAGGCTCGCTCCGATTCAAGCTCGGCTCTGCTTACGCGGGCAATGCCGACTATAAACTCCTTCGTTTTTTGATCATACGCTAAAATATCGGGCATTTTGCTCTTTTGGTCGCCGTAGCCATCGTTATGCAAAAACGGGGGCATCGGGCAGCCGGAAATCCCGTTTGCCCCGATTATCTGGCAACCGGAGGATTCTAAAGACTCCGACAATTCAAGGACAAGCCCTGTCCGCTTGCTTTCTGTCTCATCTGTGAAATACATACTTGACATTTACCAAAATATTCACAAGATTGTACTGAAATAAAACCACTTTTTCAATTTCATTATCGGAGTAGTTGTATGGATACCAGCGTTATCTTTGACCCGTGGCGCGCATTCGTGCTGCAACTTGCAGAGTTTTTGCCGAAGCTTCTCGGCGCACTCATCATTCTTGTTATCGGTTGGCTCATCGCTAAAGTTACACAGGTGGGCGTAACAAAATTTTTGAAAGCAATGAAAATTGATTTCGTTTCCGAAAAGGCGGGCGTTGACCATTTTCTTGTTCAGGGCGGAGTGAAGCAAACAGCAGTTGATATTCTCGGTATGCTTGTGTATTGGACGTTGATGCTCATCGTTATCCTTATCGCCCTTAACAGCATGGGCTTACAAACAGCTTCGGAATTGTTGAACCGCATCATCCTCTATATCCCCAATGTAATCGTTGCAGTCGTCGTGCTTGTGATGGGCTTGTTCTTTGCCCGCTTCCTGCAAGCTTCGGTAACGACATATTTCTCAAACGCAGGAATAAAAAATGCCTCGACGCTGGGAACAATCGCGCAGTATGCGGTTATCGTTTTTGTCGTCTCCATCGCTCTTGAACAATTGTCTATCGGCAAAGAGCTCGTGGTGAGCGCGTTTCAAATCGCGTTCGGAGCTATTTGCCTCGCGCTCGCGCTTGCGTTCGGACTTGGAGGCAAACATTGGGCTGCCGGAATTATGGCTAAGCATCTTTCCGCCGAACCTCCTGCAAAAGATGAAGAGTGATGAAAGAACACTCGCATGAATTTGAAACGTTGCTCTACATAACGACTCTGCTGCGTACAAGTCCAAAACATGGGACTGTAATTAGCAGTATAACTTTTTGAAAGCCAGCCCTTCAAGGCTTTCAAGACCTTAAAGGG
>SCUC01000702.1 GCA_004322375.1 Bacteroidota bacterium | reverse complement strand
TTTTCAATCTCTCCATCGAAGACCTTGCTCTCGATTGCATTGCCGATTTATTCTCGCAAGATGAGCAAGGCTCGTTCATCCAAATAAAAGCATACTTTGAAGGACTATCAATCGAAGAATCCTCCCACGAAGAAATCCTCTCGCACCTCCGCAGACTCATCTTTGGTAAGGTCAACAACGGATTGTTCCGCATTTATAATGAGCATGACCCGACGCTCGGCAAAATCATACGCAATATCAAGCTGGCAATTCAAGCCCTCAACAATTTTGAAATTGTTGACCGTTACGGCGAGCATCATATTACTCCCAGCCTTTGCGATACGCTTGAGCATCTTCCCGCGTATGAACGAACGCAAATAGAAAGCCTCCTCCGCTTCGGCATAAAAGGAAAAGAAAACATCCCCACGGTTCTTGCCTACCTTTCCCATTGCCTGCGCGAGCAAGAAGAAAACAGCCGGCTGATTCCACTCATGGATGTCGCCCTCATCATCCGTTCGATCTACGCATCCTCGTTTGAGCAACAACCATACACTATTGATACCGAAAACGCTCAAACTCTCAACGATGCGAAATTCATAATTCAAGATACCTGTAAACAAATCAAGCAGAAGTATTATTCAAAATACGTAGAGAACAAAAAGCTCCCTGAAAATATCTATACAAACTATTTCAAAGTTATTGAGGAAAACCTAACCCAAACAATCCTTGGAACCGATGGACATGATTTCTCCTACTATGAAAAACTCAAAGCCCGTTTACCCGCTCTAACCAAAGAACAATACAAAAAACACTACAAATCCCAGCTTGAATATCTCGGAAGAATAACCCACAACCGCGCAATTACTTTATTAAGAAAAAACTGGTAGGACAAGACTCCCGTCTTGTCCATTCATCAACAACGCCAAAATGCAACGAATACTAAATAATGACTCACGTTAACGAACACGTACTTGAGCTCTACGTTCTCAACTCCCCCAAAGATGAAAACCAAAGAGACAAAATAGAAACGCACCTCAGCCAATGCCACGGTTGCCGCGCCCTCGTCGAAGAAATGCGCGCATTCCACCGCGACCTCGCCGAAGAACTCAAGCAAACACCAATTCCTGAGCCTGTTCAAACCAAAGCCCTCGCCAAACGAAAACAGGAAATTGAGCCATATTTCGAGCCATATATCCCTCCCCCCGTTTCATCGAATACTATTGTGCGCTCATTTCAAACGTTTGTGTGGTACGTAAAAAATAATCCCATAAAAACCGTCGCCGGAGGCGCAGTAATGTGCTCCATGCTTGCCGGCATGTTCTATCTCGGCATGATGTCAAAAAAAAGTAATGAACCTGTAAGGGATATGAACCCTGATGACTACAACTATAATACAGCGCAAAATTTATTAGAGGTGTATAATAAGAAAAACGAAGTCATCTGGAGTTTACCGTTAGGTAACGCAGAAAAATGTCTTGAACGAGATAATAAAGGTCATTTTGAAGTGAGGCTCGCAGACATGGATGGCAATGGAACGAATGAAATCCTTACTACGATGCCAAATCGCAGAAATGACACGGGTGAAGCATATCATCTTAATATCATAAACCTTGCTGATAATCATGAAACTAAAATATTTTTTGATCAAGAATTTCAATACTTGGATAGAAAAGATTATAGCTTCAAGTTCAATGCAGGTATGATCCTTACTGAGGGGCAAAACACTTCGGCGCCTAATATCCTTGTTACCTGCCCGAACATCCTGCGCTCGCCATTTTTTCTCGCGCGACTAGATAATACCGGTAAGACCATAGGAAGATATTGGCATTTTGGGCAATTGGGTGAAATGTATAAATTAGATATCAATCGGGACGGAACGGAAGAGTTGGTGCTTTGTGGAGTAAATGATAGTCCCGATAAAACAAATGAAGAATTTGCTGTGTTTGCCGTTCTTGACCCATTGAAAATTAAGGGTAACACAAAATCAACAGCAACACCGGGTTTTAAAATGCCATTTTCAAACGCAGAAATAATTTACGTGCAATTTCCATTTATCAAACCAAGAAAGATTTTTAATTCAGCAACAGCAACAAGAGAAATGTCAATTGAGGGTGATGATCTACTTCATTTCGAGGTTTATTATCATGATGGAGATATTAAAGAAACTCCGGTAACGTTTCATTTCTACTTCACACGCGACATGAAAATCAAAAGCGTCAAGTCGCACAACATTACAAACCGTTTCTTTGAAAAATTATATCGGGAACGAAAAATCAAAACACCCCTCAACACTCAATTCCTGGAAAACCTCAAAAACGGCGTCCGCTACTGGGATGGAAAAAATTGGAAAAAAGAATGGACAATGGTAAAGCATAATTAAACGTAGTAGCCAATCACCAGATTGGCGATAATAAAATTATAACAACCAACACAAATAAATTTCTTTTTCAAATAAACTACTTCGCCGATTTGATAATCGGCTACTACATTATGAAAGAAAACCCGCAAAAGCCTCCTCGTTATAAGGAAGATAACTCAATCTACTTCTTGACTTTTTGCACTTTTAAGCGATTGCCGCTCCTTCACGTTCCCGGCATTCCGGAATTTCTCATCGAAGAACTGAAATTTTATGAACGCAAAATACAAAAGCTTATTGCCTACACAATCATGCCCGACCATATTCATCTCATAGTCGAAGTCAAAACAGTGCAATCATTATCCAACTTCCTCCGCGACTTCAAAAAATTCACCTCTAGAGAAATAAGCAACCGTAGTAGCCGTTCACCGAACGGCGCAAACAACCAACCGAACGACATCAATACCTCACCGAACGGCGCAAACAACCAACCAAACAACGACAACAAGCCCAATCGCATTTGGCAACCCGGCACGATGGACCATTGCATCAGAATGTCATGGGACGGTAAAGATTACTCCCACCATATATCATACCTATTTTACAATTCACACAAACATCTCGGCATCGCGCCAAAAGACTTTCCCTACCACAACTTTATGGAATTTGTTCAAGCAGGATATTTCGACAAAGATTTCTGCTCATGGGATGAAAAAGCAGGCGAACAATTCCAAATGTACGAGTAGTAGCCAATCACCAGATTGGCGAAGATCGTCGCAACCAATCACCAGATTGGCAAAAACTATGAAACCACCGATTTTACAGCTTCTTTGATCCGCCGATTTGATAATCAGCTATTACATCAACAATAAGAACCAACAACACAACCCACAAAAGGATAGATTTTACTCCACTTAAAAATTCTTTTCAATATTTTCAGCAGATCACGGTAAATGTGAGGAAGATAAGATAACATAATAAATAGCATTCACATTCATCAGGAGTCGGAAGATGACAATTTTTAAATCTTGGAAATTAATTTTACTTATCATCTTATTTGGGCAAGCCAATCTATTACTTTCACAAACTATTACTGATGTATCATGGCAAAGCACAGATGATCAAGATGGTGATGGGTACACTAGGTCGCGAACAATGCATGTAACAATAAATGCTTCCTCCGCACTGTTCGGAGTAATACGTATTTACTTCTATCCTGATAATGGAACGCCTACTCAGTATTATGAAACTGAAAGTTTAACTATTCCGTCCGGTAATTCGTATCTCGATATTCCAGGCATCGGAACCAGTGGCACTGGTGGTGAAAAATCGAATGGAGTGTATGATTTTAGAGTTCAGTTACGAAGTTGGCCAACAACAAGCACAATCCTTGATGAACATAGTCCTAGCGATGATACTGACTTAAACAGTGAAAAATTTGAAACTGAGGCAGAAGACCAGCAAGTTAGCGCAACCATAAGTGATGTATCATGGCAAAGCACTATTGACCAAGATGGCGATGGGTACACTAGATCGCGTACAATGTTTGTAACAATAAATGCTTCTTCCGCACTGTTCGGGGTAATACGTATTTACTACTATCCTGATAATGGAACGCCTAGTCAGTATTATGAAACTACAAGTCTGACTATTCCATCTGGTAATTCGTACCTCGATATTCCAGACATCGGATCAAGTACCACTGGTGAATTATCGCATGGACTTTATGATTTTAGAGTTCAGTTACGAAGTTGGCCTACAACAAGCACAATTCTTGATGAACATAGTCCTAGCGATGATACTGACTTAAACAGTGAAAAATTTGAAACTGAAGCAGAAGATAATACATATATCATCTCCGGCTATGTCCGTACAAGTAACAACTCTCCTATCAGCGCAGTCACCATGAATGGTTTACCCGGTAATCCAACAACCGATGCTAATGGCTATTATGATGCATCGGTTGATTATGGATGGTCTGGCACAGTAACTCCAAATAAAGCTGGATATACTTTT
>SCUC01000701.1 GCA_004322375.1 Bacteroidota bacterium | reverse complement strand
CGGATCAGCGCGAGCGGCGGAGGAACAGTTCCGCTCAGTCAGGTCGCGCGTATAACGGCTGAAGAAGGTCCGGTTCAAGTAAGCAGGGAATACGGTCAGCGCAGGATTGTCATCGAATGTAACGTTAGGGGTACGGACGTAGGCACGTTTGTTGCCGAAGCGAAGAAAAAGATTGAATCTTCTGTTAACCTCCCCAATGGATATTATTTGACATGGGGTGGGCAATTTGAGAATCAAGAAAGCGCGACGAAACGCCTGCTCGTCGTCATTCCCTTATCTATCTTTATTATCTTTGTTTTACTCTTTACAACGTTTGGAAACTTTCGGCATTCCCTGTTGATTTTACTGAATCTTCCTTTTGCGCTTAGTGGAGGCATTATTGCATTAGTCATTCGAGACTTGCACATGAGTGTTTCCGCCTCAATAGGATTTATAGCATTGTTTGGAGTAGCCGTATTAAATGGAATCGTGCTTATTTCTTATATTAACCAGTTGTTAAAAGAGGGGCATGAACTACAATTCTCCATAATCAAAGGTGCATCAGATAGGCTGCGGCCTGTATTAATGACTGCTTTGGTTGCAAGCTTCGGATTTATTCCCATGGCTCTCTCTCACGGCACAGGCGCTGAAGTTCAACGTCCCTTAGCAACGGTAGTTATTGGAGGCTTAATTACTTCTACGTTGCTCACTCTTTTTGTTCTACCTGTGATTTATACGTGGTTTGAACAAAAACACGTAAAAATACTTAAAAAATAATTGCATTTTTACCTTATTTTACCTAATTTACTTATTGTTGTAAACGGTTGACGGTATCCATCCTTTTTTCTACCCATAGATATTTTTTTTTCTCTGCCGGATTACTGTCACCGTTTCTTCTGCGAATACACAAATAGATCATTAACCTTGTTCTTCAATGTACTATATCCACGGAGATACAACCTATGCCCGGAAATCCATCAAAGTTTTCTAATAGCGAGCGGGAAGCTCGCATGTTGGAAAAACTCGCGAAAAATGAATCCATAGAAATTCCAGACGACATGAGCGATGAGTATTATGACCATTTGATGAACCTTATGCTCCAGCAGGCAGATTCGGAACTTGCCGGCGGTTTTGGCTACGTTCCCTGGATTATGAAGGCTCCCACCACAGAAGAAATGCTCATTGTTTCCAACATCGTGCGCGACGAAGTGCGGCATGGACGCGCAATGTACCGCCTCCTGGAAGATGCTGATTTCGGCGTTGACGATTGGGTGGAAAAAATGGATTTCGGTTTCCGTATTGAAGACGATCATTTCTTAGGAACGCAACGCGCTGCCGCAGATAAACGCGTTAATATTTTTTATTACCCGATTGATTCTTGGGCGGATTTCGTTATGTTTAATTTTCTGATGGACCGCGGAGCCGGACATCAGCTGGAAGACGTTAAGGTCAGCACCTACGGTCCCTGGCGAAGAGAAATTGACCGTATCTTTAAGGAGGAGCTGACGCATATCGCGCACGGAGATTATTGGGTAAAACGGTTGGCGCTCGATCCTTCTACAAAAAATGAAATTCAAGAATCGTTGGAACGATGGTGGCCCCGTGTTATGGCTATCTTCGGGCGTCCAAACTCCCGGAAGAATCTACGCTACCGCGAGCTTGGATTAAAGAAACGTGATAATCATGAAGTGCGGCTTACGTTCGCACAGGAAGTAACAGAAAAAGCGGAAGCATGGGGGCTTACCATGCCAAAATGGATTCCCGAGTGGGAGCGCATACCTGAAGATTCAGTAATTCCCGGCTAATCGGTCCGGGGGACGTAATGAGGACATGAAAACGATTGGTATTATCGGCGCGGGAACGATGGGCGCGGGAATTGCGCAGGTTTCGGCAATGCACGGGTTTGATGTCATTCTTAATGATATTTCGCGTAAATCCTTAGAATTTGCACGCACGCGCATTTCCACCGAACTGAAGCGTTCTCTTGAAAAAGGGAGTATTACAAAACAGAGTCTCCGTGACATCAATTCTCGAATTTCGACCACAGTTTCGCGAAAGCAACTTTCTTCTTGTGACCTTATTATTGAAGCAGTTCTAGAAGATGTGAATGTGAAGCGTGAAGTCTTCGCTTCCCTCGAAAAAATTTGTCCGCAAGAAACTCTATTTGCAAGCAATACATCCTCTCTTTCCATTACTTCCATTGCATCATCGGCACAATTCCCGGAACGCGTTGTCGGTCTGCATTTTTTTAATCCGGTACCGCGGATGAAGTTAGTAGAAATTGTTAACGGACATCACACGTCTCATCAAACGACAAGCCTTGTTCTCGATTTCGTCAAGAGGATTCAGAAAATACCTATAGTCGTAAAAGATACGCCGGGGTTCATCGTCAACAGAGTTGCCCGCCCTTTTTACGGCGAAGCATTGCGGTTACTCGGCGAAGGGGTCGCTACCGTGGATGAAATAGACAGAATCGTGAAAATGGAAGGAAATTTTAAAATGGGTCCGTTTGAACTGATGGATTTGATTGGCATTGATGTCAACCTCGCTGTAACAAAATCTGTTTATGAGCAGTCGTTTCATGAACCGCGGTACCGTCCACACATGATCCAACAACGAATGGTTGACGCAGGGCGATTAGGAAGAAAAACGAAAAAAGGATTTTACTCGTACTAATCATGAGATACATTGCTGACATAGCAGCGTTTACCATTCTGATTCTCGTCGTAGCATTCTGCTCCACGGCATACGGAAAAAACGATCAACGAATTTACGAGTACGATGTTCAGTTTTATGAGCTTTCTATCCGTTTCGATGTTGAGAGAAAATCGTTTTCCGGCAGCGTGCTGATGACAGCAGACGCGCTGGACCGCCTTGATACGATTGTCCTTTCTGCCTCCTCATCAACGCTGACTATTGACTCCGTTTTTTTCAATGGAAGACGGGTGAAATTCACCCACGAATTCGATCATCTCAATATCATTCCAACCTCGAAGGTTACTGCAAAACGTTCTTTTGAAATTTGGGTATTTTATTATGGCGTTTCAAAATTTCATGGAGAATATGAAAGCGGAGGCGTGCTGTTCGACAAAGTCAGGGGCATAGACCATATTGCAACAAGCAGCCAGCCTTATTTTGCAAGAACCTGGTGGCCCTGCAAAGACGTACCTGACGATAAGGCAACGCTCAATATTAATATCACGGTGCCAAACCCGATGACGGCTGTTTCCAATGGCATTCTCAAAAATATT
>SCUC01000700.1 GCA_004322375.1 Bacteroidota bacterium | reverse complement strand
ACCGAGGCGAGAAGTTGAACCACACCCGAACGAGTGCCGGAGTGTATGATTGCGCTAATCTGCCCCGTTGCAGCATCGGTGTAACCAACTTCAGGGGTAATAAACTCACCGCCGCCGGGAGAATTTGTAAATCTGAACAATACTTGATATGACGAATCTACCGGGATACCGAGCGAGTCACGGACTTCAAATTGCATCGTGGCAGTCTCATTCCCGCCTGTCCCTGTTACCTGAATACTCGTTGAACTGATAGAGAGGAACGCGATAGCAGCAGGCAGACGGGAACGGGTCGTATCCCCAGCCCCGGCAGGCAGCACACTGCCGTTTCGGACAATATCAACCGAACCGTTCGGTCCGGAAACGGAAATTGTCAATTGCAGCGCTCGCGGGGAGTTCGATGTGGTGTTCGTATCTTTCACAGAGAACGAGTACTGGGTTTCTGAAAAACTTCTCGTATCGGGCGTCGTTACATTGATATCACCGGATAAGACAATCGAATTTGCCGCCGCGCCTGAAGCGGTGACTTGAATCGTAGAACCCTCAGCAACAGGATTATTATTGGCATCACCGACCGTAAACGCGTACGTGGTAAGAATCCCGTTATTGATTTCAAAACTTTCAGGCGGTCCATCGCCTATGATTGCCTGACCTGAGTAGGTGGCCGTATCACTGACGGAAAATTGACCATTATCTCCAAATAACGAGACGGTGACAATCGCTTCACCACCTGAAGGTAGCGGGTTACCGCCAAACCAATCTACGGTAGCAAAACCGTTAGCGTCTGTCATAGCGCTGCCTTGAACAACGCCGGCATTTGTCGTAAAGGAAACAGGCGTCCCTTGCGGGACAGGGTTACCGTACTTATCTCCCGCCTGAACGTTGACAACGCCGATTCTTTGCACAAGAGGCATGGCGCCGGGATAGTTGACCTTCTGTGTTTGACTACCGGGTCGCGTGAGGATAAAGGTAATGTAATTCTGGTTCGGCAGCCCGCCAACGATAGTTATGCTCATAGGACCAGATTGAATAGCGCCGCTTGACGTTACGGCAATTACCTGCGCGATGCCTGCAACGGTATCGCTGCGGAAGAGTACCTGTCCCTGTCCATCACTGTTGGTCTGGACCGTATCTGCGCTGAACGAGCCTACGACTCCATTATTGATAAAGGCAACCGGAACCCCGGACATTGAAATGACGTTTCCGACACTATCAATAATTTCAAACGTCAACAGAGTTGATTCTGTGCCGCCGGCATTCTTGACGGTAATCGTGGAGGAAGAAGAGCTAACAAACCGTATCCCCGCCACTGAAGGAGGCGTAACCGGCGAAGTTCCAAGCAACGTTCCTGCTACATCTTTTTGCGCGGGACCGTTATTCCCGTCACTAACGCTCATTGACACATACAACGTGCGGGCATCTTCCGCTGTAGGATTGATATCCCGCAGCCTGACTCTATAATAGGTATCGGCAGTATCGCGTGTATCGCCTGTAATGACAACATCATTGGTCAAATCAATATCCGTTGCACCCTCTCCGCTCACTTCAAAGCGAACGATTGAGCCGCGAGCAATCGGATTACCGTTGGAATCGTGGACACGGAATGTAATGGTCGTGTCAATACCGTTGCGCAGCACAAATCCTTCTTCAAGCCCGCCAGAAATCATAGACTGACCGGAATAGACTCCCCACGCGCTATCCTGTACTAGTCCTACTTCGCCTAATACAGAAGCTTTCAAGACTGCGATCCCGCCGGGTGGCAACGGATTTCCACTGAGCCAATCAGCCACTGCTAATCCATGATCATCAGTCGAATCGGTACCGACGACAACACCCGCATTTGTTGTAAAGTAAACTAACGTTCCTGTGGGAACGGGATTTCCATACTTATCGCCTACTAGAACGCGAACCTGCCCTATAAATCCTTGCGATAAGTAAGCGCCCGCAAAATTAAATCTCTGAACAGGTTGTAACCCCAGCGATTTGGGAGCCGCGAACCAATCTGTCAGCATAACAGAGAAAAACTGCTGAGAGGCTTTCCCACCGGTAATTGTGATGTTCACGGGGTTAGACATTATCCCTGTTCCAACTACTTCCGCTCTCACGTTAATATTCCCTGCTGCTATTCCGCTGTGGAATGTTGTTGCTACCTGACCATTATCATTTGTCAACGTTGTCTCAGGAGTGAAGTATCCATCCACGCCTGTGCTTGAAAAAGCAATCTCAACGCCCGGTCGTTGAATTCTTCTGCCGAGGCTATCGAAGACTTCAAAGACTAACTGAGTAACATCCGTTCCTCCTGCATCATAGACGCTGATGACATCGCTTCCGAGGAATGCAAGCCTGACGCCTGCAACATTCGCTTCAGGCGGAGCGGAAATATCAACACGACCCGAGAATGAATAGACTGCAGTTCCATTCTGACCGTTCACAGTAATCGTTGCAACGAATGGCCCTGTTTTTATGGGAGAATCATTTACATTAAGGGAAAAGTTGACGGCAAATTCCGTCCAGCTTGGGTCTTGAGTATCGGGCAGCTTCGATGCGGGAAATACCCTGGAAACGATTAACGATACGTTTCCATCCGTTGTAATATCAATCGTATTATCTTTTGCGAGCGGGTTTTCATTAATATCATAAACTCTAAACCGCGCCGTGAAATCGGTGATATTGGATGGAGTTGTAACTACGCTATCAATAATCGGTTCGCCTGAGAAGAGAATTCTCACGCTATCCGAAATTTCTGCGCCGCCTGCGCCGAGCGTGGTTGCTTTCACGAATCCGAAACCACCTGCAGGACGGGGAGCAGTAGAATACAACGTTGCCGACGCCATACCGTTTGCATCGGTGAATCCCGAACTCGTCGTTACCAAGCCGATGGAAGTGCTGAAATAGACAGCCGTACCTTCAGGCACAGGATTGCCATAACGATCGCCAAGGATAACAGTTATATCGCTTGTTCTGCCATTGATATGCCAGCCCGCGACGTTCAGCGGGTTTGCCCCGATGCTAATATGTTCCTGATCGGGTAATCCGGCATGGATAAGAATCCTCACGGGATTCGAGGTAATCTCGCCGCTTGAAGTAACCACGCGCGCAACTACCTGAATGGGACCGGAGCTTGTTCCGGAATGAACGACGCTGGTAATTCTTCCCGTTTGAGGATCGCAGAATCCGGAATCGGGAGAGATGAATGCCGAGCCGTTTGGCTGGACTAACGAGAAATATACTTTGTACGATGAATCAACTGGCACTTCTAACGAGTCGCGTATCTCGAAAATCATCGTTGATGTTTCCGTGCCGCCGGTGCCTGCAACTTGAATTTCATTCGCACTGGTAGAAATTAAGGCAATGGAGCCGGGTAATCTTGACCGTCCGCCGCCCGTTGCAAGAACAGAGCCGCTTGTTGACTGAGAGGCTGAGCCATTCGGTCCTGTAACTGAAATTGACAATCCTAACGCGCGATTGTTGCGGGAGAAAGTGGTAGTATCGCTCACGGTAATATTGAATCGTGATTGAGATGAGTCTCTTGTATCGCCCATGGTCACATCAACGTCGCCCGAAAGAACAACTGCGGCTGCGCCCGGACCGGAGGCCGTTACCGTAACACGCGTTCCCTCTGCCGGAGGATTACCATTGACGTCGCGTACAGCAAAGCTGAATTGCATCGAGCCTGCGCCTAATATTTCAAAATTTTGCCCGGGTCCGCCGGAAATCATTATCTGACCGGAATAAGTAACAATGGCGCTATCAAGAACAGTCGTATTATTCTCTCCGCTTGCCATTGCTTTTACAATCGCGGTTCCGCCTGCAGGAATAGGATTGCCGCCGAACCATCTCACCTTTGCAAACCCGACTTCATCCGTGTAAGCAGCGCCTTCGATGACGCCGGCATTTGTCGTGAAGTAAACGGGAGTTGCCGTTGGAACCGGATTGCCATACCGGTCGCCAACCTGCACCTGCGCTTCACCAATTTGTTGATAGACAGGCATCGCTCCGGGATAGTTTTCTTTTTTACCCGAAAGAGCCGGACGCGTCAGCAAAAATGTGAAGTAGTTTTGCGACGGTTTACCACCTACAATCACAACCTTTGTGGGAGTTGATACTCCGAACCCGGAAACAAGGCGGGCAGTTACCTGCACAATTCCGGCAACCGTATCGCTATTCATTACTACCTGAGCGATACCGTTTGAATTTGTATAGGCAGTATCTGTCGAGAAGCTAAACGGAACACCTGTTCCAATAAACGTTACAGGAACGCCGCCAAGACGGATCGGATTGTTCACGCTATCGAGAATTTGATAGTTAAATAAACTTTGTTCCACTCCGCCGCCTTCCCGTACCGTCAGCACAGTAGTAGTAACCTGATCAAGTCGAATGCCTGCGACTCTCGGCGGGATGACGCCTTTCAACGTAGAGTTTGTCCGTTTAGTCGCGGTTCCGTTGGGACCCGCGGCACGAATTTCGAGCTGCAGTGTTCTATCCGTTGTAACCGATGAATTCGTATCGCGGATGGAAATTTGGAATTGCGTAGCATCAACGGTGTTCGCATCGGGCATTACGATATTGAGATCGCCGGAGAATACAAACGAAGATGCCGCCGTTCCACCCGGTGTAACAGTAATCGTCGCGCCTTCAGCAAGCGGATTGCCAAGCGCATCGGCAACTGTAAATTCTATGGTTGTGTCTATTCCCTGACGGAGAATAAATCCTTCCGATATACTTCCGGATATAACGGCTTGTCCTGAGTAAACGACGTCAACACTATCGCCAACAATCTGCCCACCCTGACCTACTGCAGTCGCAACAATGTGTGCTATGCCGTCAACAGGATAGGGCAACCCGCCAAACCAATCCAGCTTCACCGTCCCGCTGCGGGAATAAGCAGTATCGCCTATTAAACCTGCATTTGTAGAGAAAGC
>SCUC01000699.1 GCA_004322375.1 Bacteroidota bacterium | reverse complement strand
GGAGGAACAGGATTGATCGGGATGTGGAAAGCATTTTCTGAGATGGAAGAGATGGGCTGGATTTCGAGCAAGAAGCCGAGGATGGTTAGTGTTCAGGCAGAAGGATGCGCACCGATTGTGAAGGCGTTTAACGAGAAAAAGATGGTCTCTGAATTTTGGAACCATGCGCAGACCATAGCATCTGGGTTGCGGGTGCCGAAGGCGTTTGCAGATGGATTGATTTTACAAGCGCTTTATGAAAGCAAGGGAACTGCAATTGCAGTTACGGATGAATCAATTCTGCGGGAAATGAAACGGGTGGCGGCAATGGAAGGCATAATACTCTGTCCTGAAGGGGCAGCGACAATTGCCGCATTACCAACTCTTTTACAGCAAGGTTTTATTCAACATGGAGAAAGAGTGGTGGCGTTTAATACCGGTTCTGGATATAAATATGTCGAACTGTTACATTCGCTTGCAGTTTGATTATTTGCGCTAAGTTTCGTATGATTGTGTCAATTGGTTCTTGTCTATAATTCAAAACTAAAGGAATATACATGGCAATTAAAGAAAAAATCGAAGGAGATATTGCAATATTAACTCTCAAGGGCGACTTAGTTGGCGATCCGGAAACGACTGAATTAAAGGAAAAGGTCGGGAGCCTGATATCCGATGAGATAAGGAAGGTTATTATTGACCTTGGCAAGGTTAGATACGTCAACAGTACGGGATTAGGCACGTTGATTTCCACGTTGGGAAAGACTCGTGATGCCGGTGGAAAGCTCGCGCTTGCACGCGTTGGAGATAATGTTCAAAATCTTTTTGTGATTACCCAGTTAGTGAAAGTGTTTGATACGTATGAGACCGTTGACCGGGCAATTGCCGGGTTAAAGACGAAGAAGAAATAGTTTTTTTCTTACTCTATCAGGGGATTCATTTTGAACAAGAGAGCTTGAGCAAGTGTTTCGAGGTGTGGCGAATTGGATTCTCTACGAGTCGTTGACCTGCCTTCGCAGGAATGACAACGTTTTTTTTCTAGACTCCTTGTCATTCCCGCGAAGGCGGGAATCCAATCAGTGAATGGTTGATGGATAGAGAACACCTTATCGGGAAGTAAACAGCATGCCCCAAAAAACGTATTATGTTTACATCATGACAAGCAAGAAGAATGGCACGTTATATATCGGTGTTACCAATAATCTTGCAAGAAGGGTTGAAGAGCATAAGTCTGATATAGAGGAGGGATTTACAAAGAAATATCAAGTTCATGATTTAGTGTATTATGAATTGTTGAATGACAAACAAACGGCTATTGTAAGGGAGAAACAATTGAAAAAATGGAAACGGGAGTGGAAGATAAAATTGATCGAAGAAACAAATCCTGATTGGAAAGACCTTTCGGAGGAGCTAGTGATTTTGTGAACAATATTTTTACTTACATGGTGTTGTTTTTTTATAAAAACAGTGATCTTTTGAGAGAATGCTGATTGGATTCCTGCGTTCGCAGGAATGACAATGGTAATTTGGAGGTTTGGTTGATTGGATTCTCTACGAGTCGTTGACCTGCTTACGCAGGAATGACTCCTCGTCATAAAAAAGCCGGTAGAGCGGAGTAACCCTACCGGCAGCTATTACGCTCCGTGCGGACCCTAATCACAAGGCTACGGAGTTATCCAATAAGCAAGTTTCACCAACAAGACATCATCATGGTCGGGGGCGGTAATTAAATCTCCGAAATCTCTTCCAAACTCGAATGACCCGGGGTTGTTGAAACGTGTACCGCTTCTTGTCCATACTAAATAGAGAGTAGAACCGGGGAGGTATTCCCATCGCAAGACAGCATTTCCGCGCAACGATTTGAAATTAAAATCAGGGTTGCTAAAAGAGAATGAAGACGCAGAGCCATTTCCATCGGGGTCAATTTGGTATTCTTCACTGTTGGGGTCGTAGCTTATCGTTGAACCATTATCAATACCATATTCATTGAAGGTATAAGTTCGAGGCTCTTTTAATTCTTTGAAGCGATCGTACGAACCGACAGAAACCAACGGTTGTACAAACAACTGCAAGGAAAGTTTTGGCGAGAAGGTCCAATCTAACCTGATGTTGCTGGAGAGCTCGCGATAATCCAACATTCCAAAGAGATAACGGTTTCCGTAGGTGTTCACCGCAGAGGCATCGGTAAT
>SCUC01000698.1 GCA_004322375.1 Bacteroidota bacterium | reverse complement strand
TTTGAGCTGAACCGTAAGCGATTCTCCGCGTTGAATGCCGGACCCGTCAATAATTTCTTTTGCAGCCCACTGAGTGGGATTGCACCCGATGAAACCGACAGCAACTATCATCATTACTGTAGCGAATATGGTAAAGCGAGCAGTCATGTTACAACCTTTCCCTAAGTGTTAATCGTAAACTTCTTACACTTATCATACGGGAAAAAATTTTAAAAGGTTACAATAAAAAACCGGAAAAAGCTCGTCGCAAAAAAAATAAAATGAGAGAGGAAGTGTAACTTTGGAGTTACGATCTCGTAAATAAAGATTTAAGTCTTTTCTAATGAGATGGACGAGCGAAGGGAACGCCGTGAAAGAAATTTGAGGAGGGAAAACGATGTACAATTATATGTACGGAACCATCTCAAACGATATGGTGCAGAAGGTGGGAGTTGAACCCACACCCGGGGTAAGCCGGACTGGATTTTGAGTCCAGCGCGTCTGCCAGTTCCGCCACTTCTGCAAAAACAATTGTACAATATACGAAACCCGCGCAATCTAAACAAAATACGGTGTACTTTTGAAATGCCAACAAGTTCAGTACAATTCAAAATTCGGGAATGAAGGAATGAGCTTTTTCTTTACTCCCCTCTCAAACAACACCTCCAACGCCCGTTTTCCTTTTTCACCCATGTCAATCGTCAATTCGCTTACGTACATTTTGACAAATTTTTCTCCGAGCTTATAGTCAATTCCTCTGCCCCATTGCATGGCGTAGGGGATTGCTTCATCGGGATGGGCATAACCATAAGCGATGCTTTCTTTCAACCCGTGAGAGAGCTCGCGGGCTAAGTCCTCGCCTAAATCTTTACGTACGACATCGAGTCCGAGAGGGAGGGGCAAGCCGTTTGTTTCTTTCTCCCACAGTTCCCCGAAATCGAGAATTTTGTTATACCCAAGCGATTGATAGGTGATTTGTCCCTCGTGAATGAGCAAGCCGGCGTCAATCTTCTCTTCGTCAATCGCAAGCATGATGCTATCGAACGGCATATCAATGTTGTGTATGCCTTCGGTAAAAATTTTGAAGAGAAGCGTTGCCGTAGTAAACGGTCCGGGCGTTCCGACAGTTTTTCCTTTCAGTTCATTCAACGATGTATATTTTCGCGAGATAATAACAGGTCCGTATCCTTCCCCCATGCTCGCGCCTGTTCTCATAATCCAATATTTATCGGCAATATAGGGAAACGCGTGGGCGGAAATTGCGGTCACTTCGAGCTGTGGGGTATGTTGATATTTCCCCACCGTCATTGCCCGTTCGTTCAGGGATTGAATATCCTCCAGCATATGTTCAATAGTAATTCCATCAAGCTTGACCTTGCCGGAAGCAAGACCATAAAACATAAATGCGTCGTCGGGATCGGGGCTGTGACCTACTTTGATGATTCGTTCAGACATAATTTTTTGTGTACTAAAAGTGTTTGTTAAGATAAGGATTTTGGATGAGTTAAAAAATGGTTTGTGGTTTGTTGTTTTGGGTTTTGTGTATTAAATCCTTTCAAAAAACTCCCTCACTTTTTCCTCATCCAGCTTCCCATCCGTTCTCAACCCGCTGCATACATCCACGCCAAAGGGGTGTACCTGCTCGATTGCATCACGGACATTGGAAGGATTCAATCCGCCTGCCAGAAATACCGGAAGAGAAACCGATTCGCGAAGCCTACGGCTAATGTTCCAATCATGCACTCTCCCTGTGCCGCCAAGTTCTTTTACTGCGAGGGATGGATTTCCAGAATCCAATAATAGAGCGTCAACATAGGGAGCGACTGTTTGCGCTTCGATAATGGAATTCTCATAGCGCACATGAATAACCTGCACAAGCTTAACGCCGGGCATTTCTTTTCGTAATACAGAATATCCGTCAAGCGGAAACTCATCAACAAGCTGAATCGTGTTAACGCGGGTGCGACGTTGCTGTGCAATAATTTCCTCCGGCGTTTGCTTACACGTAAGAAGAAATGTCGCCACGCCGGGAGGAACAGTTGCCGCAATTTCGGCGATGAGCGTTTCAGGAATCGGTCCGGGTCCGCTGGGCATCTCCGAGACTAACCCGATTGCGGATGCGCCATACCTTATGGCAAGCTGCGCTTCCTCGATGCTGCTGATGCAGCATATTTTAACTCTGGTCTTCATATAAATTCTAATTTCTAATATCGAAAATCTAAACAAATTCTAATATCTAATTTCTAAACACGTCTTTGCTGGTAAAGACAATAGTTTTGAAAATTAGGGTTTAGAAATTTGTTTAGAATTTATCATTTCGAATTTAGGGTTTTCCTTTGTTATTAAATGTTATGCCTAAATTTTCACTCTTACAGTATTTAAGAGCTCCACTAAGTCAAATATGTGTTTTTCTTCCGTTAGATAATTTGTAATGCACGCCCGGAGAACGGGCAAGTCATTACCAAGCCGCGTTGAAGAAATCCATGCCTTGCCGGAAGCGATAACGCGTTGTGCAATCCCATCAATAAACGAAGCGGTTTTACCGTCAGTCCGGGAACTGTCAACAAAGCAAATCGTGGGCAGAGGCGTATCGTTGACGATTTCCCAATCATATTTTACAAGCTCTTGACGAAGAAGATTCCCCATAGCGGTTTGATGACGAATGACGGAAGCATATCCATCCCACCCCGCGACAAGTAGCGACATAAATACTTTCAACCCGATAAACCGTCTTGACCACTGCATGGAATGTTGGTAGGGATCAATTTTTTCCAGCTCCGCTCCTTCCTTTGGCATGTAATCCGTTGTGATGCGAAACGTCTCGCTCAAGATATGAGGGTGACGTGTGAGGAACATACCTCCTGCCATTGGAGCTGAGAGCCATTTGTGCGCGTCAAACGTGATAGAGTCAGCCTGTTCAACTCCTTCTAGTGTCTCTCGTAATTCAGGAACGAGCATTGCTCCGCCGCCCCATGCCGCATCAACATGCAGCCAGAGTTGTTCCTGTTGTGCAACATCGGCAATCCGGGCAATTGGGTCAACGATGCCGGCGTTCGTGCTGCCTCCTGTTGCATTGATGAAAAATGGTTCAAAGCCGTTTTCTCTGTCTTGCCTGATTTGAGAACGGAGAATATTTACATTCATTCTATGAAAACTATCCAGCGCGATTTCCATCACCGAAATATTTCCTAACCCGCAAAGCCGCGCTGCTTTTGCAATCGAATGATGGCTTTGCGATGTACCATAAAGCCGCGGCTGCCGGGAACATCCACGAACTCCCCTCTGAGAGAACTCAGGGAACTTCCAATTCAAAGCTGTTAATAAGGCGGTGTGGTTTGCTTCCGCGCCGCCGTTGGTGAACGTTCCATCTGCGACAGCAGCGTCATAACCGAACAGTTTTCCGAATTCATGAATGAGATATTGTTCCACCTCGACGGCAAACGGGCTATGGCTCCACGCGGCAAGCTGTGGATTGAAGGCTGCCACAAGCGTATCGGCAACAATGCCCATTGTAGCAGGACGTGGATTAAAAAGACCGAAATACATCGGGTGCGGCGTGTGTACCTGATATTTCCATAATTGTTTCGTAACAACATCAATTGCCTCAGCCGGGGTAACCGGCTTGGTAAAATCATAGTTCGACAACACAGTTCGAATAGCCTTTACGTCTAACGGAGGAACCACGCTTGTTTCTGTCACCCGGCTGGTATATGCTTCAATTTCAGCGAGAAGATGCTGAAAGGCAACCCGGCGGGAGTCGCCGGATAGCTCAAGTATTTCCGATGGTCGCATTTTTATTGTTCTACAATTGGGAATCTTGAAACATGAGAATTGAAATTCCGTTCATTATACAAAAAAGTTTTTTGATTTGCTCGGATGAAAGAGTTTAGTATATTTTCATGAATGGTTGTTCCAAAAACTACTCAGGCTCCACTCTGCGTCCTCGCAGAGCGAAAGACACAATTTGGTTTCGATGTTTCTGCGAGGACGCAGAAACGAGCGATTGGGTTTTTGGAACAACCCTTAATTCACTATTCACAAATATCATTATAAGGAAGTTCTTATGGGTAGAGTAATTCATTTTGAAATTCATGCAGATAACCCTGAGCGTGCGGTGAAATTTTACACTGATGTATTCGGCTGGAAATTCCAGAAATGGGAGGGACCGGCGGACTACTGGCTGGTTATGACAGGACCGGATAACGAGCCGGGAATTAACGGCGGCTTGATGCCGCGTAAAGGCAATCAAACAGGCGACATTATCATGGCGTATGTTTGCACAGCGCAAGTCAACTCAGTTGATGAAAGCGTCGCGAAAGCTACATCATGCGGCGGTCAAGTTGCACTCCCAAAGATGCCCGTACCCGGAGTAGGGTGGTTAGCCTATTGTAAAGATACGGAAGGGAATATTTTCGGGATGATGCAGGAAGATAAGAACGCGGGGATGTAACAATAGCAGCCCTGGGAACAGCCCACGATTTCAATCGTGGGCTGCCGGGGACAGGACAGGAGTCCTGTCCTACCATTTATTTAAATTCCACATCAAAAAATTTATTCGGCTCAAACATGTTCACGTACCGTTTGTTCCCATCAGCATCAAACGGAACTAAGAAACCAATCAGCAGTCCCACTTTTTTCCCCTCTCTCCAATCCAATCCAAATGAAGCCTTAGCCGGCAACTGCACATCGCAAAGGAACTTTTCGTTCAGCTTGCGGTATGTAGCTTTGATGGCATACATCTTTGCAAGCGTTGTATCCATGAAGGGCCACTGCTGCGGGTCGGTGGCATTAAATAGTTGAAGCTTTGTCTCAATCGTTGAATCATTTTTTGGAATGAGATTAATCAAAAAGTTATCCCTCCCGACAAACCACCCATCGGTATTCCCGTCAAGCATGAGTTTAATAGGAACCATCTTGTCTGTTTGTAATGAAAATTTAAAGGTTGTTGAATCCCAAAGTCCCCATATCGTTGCCTCTATCTTAGCATCCTTTAATGTGACTAACGGATTAAGCGCCGGTATTACATCGTGATAGAGAGACAGACCGAACGGAAAACACGGGTAAGCATCCTCGTTATCGGTTACACCATCGTTATCAGTATCTTTGCTTTGTACATTAGGGAAGATCGGCTTCCCGCCATACGTTTCACCCCACCCCTCTACAAGCCAGCTTGAGAATGCAATCTCATTGAGGTCGGGGACGCCGTCGCCATCAGTATCTGCTTTCTTTGGGTCGCTGCCAATACGAGCCTCGTCGAGTGGAAGCCGGGAATCATTATCCGGGATTCCATCATAATCATTATCCGATGTTGTCTCGATTGTTGTGAACTTGAGGTCAAGCCATTCTTCGTTCGGGACGATATTGAGGATATGTCTGTTCGCGTCGAAATGCTCGCCAAAATCCGCCGCCGTTCCAATAGTCGGGGAAATGTGGTTGAACCAATACTCAGGGTAGCCGCTCATCATAAACATATCGTCAAGCTG
The DNA here is from genome assembly GCA_004322375.1 of Bacteroidota bacterium. Lineage (GTDB taxonomy): Bacteria > Bacteroidota > Ignavibacteria > UBA10030 > SZUA-254 > FW602-bin19. The sequence continues at coordinate 2,196 of SCUC01000698.1, read as the reverse complement.
GTGGTTATATTCATGAACGAGCAGCCAGTTGTTTCCCGCGTTGTGGTTCGCGCGGGTTACATCCCACCATGAGATGCCGTATCCTTTTCCTGTTCCCACCCCGTTTGTGAATGCTCCTCCTTTTCCTGCAAGAACATAGTTCTTAAGGGTTGTATCGTACTGTTGGGTGCAGGTGAGGTAGAGAATACCTGAATAGTTCTTAATATCCTTCCCGTTTTGCTTGAGAATTGTTTCAAGCATCGAATCAAGCGGCGGGTACCACCACTCGCTTCCATACAATTGAGCTCGCTTGAACGGCTGATTGATAACGATGAACTCGTTATCAAGAAAATAATTGAACCGCGAGTGAATCCAGTAAAACTTGACGCCATCGCGAATTTGATTTTTAATTCGTTCAATTTCGTTTTCCGGCAGGGCGGGAACGGAATTATCGCCGCTCTTTAAGAGTTTTTCGTCTGTAACATTTGCAAAAATGATTGTCGCCATCGGCAGCCGGCTGTACTGTTTCGTTTTACTTGCTGCCGGCGTTCTGAACGAAAAAAACCGCGAGGATGTTGTTCGGGAAGGCATCGTCCATACCGGCATTGAAATATGGTAACGGTAGGTTGTGCCTGCGGCTAATTTTTTTAATGGCACTTTATGGTTTGTAACAGGCTTTGCTTCTTTGAACGTTCCGACTGTATCGCCGTTTAGAGTTACAATCACCGTTCCTATTGTTTTTTGAATGGTTGTCCATGCAACGGTTGCATTGCCATCGGTTTTAAAAGAGACAGTAGGGGTAACATCATTGATTGACGACGGGAGCTGAACAATTCTTCCCCCTGTAAAATCGGAAACATAGACATTTCCCGATGTATCTAATGCCATTCCCCACGGCGTGATAAAATTTATTACTCTGCCGGAGAAAGAATTCAGCAACGTTCCCGAAGAATCATATTGCCGAACCTGATTAAGGACTGAGACATACACCTTACCATTGTTTACGGCAATGCCGCGACCCTCTCCTCCGCCGTAGCTGAAAAATCCTTTCCATGTCGCTTTTTTCCCGTCCCACAAATATTGTTCAATCTGGCAATTGCCGGTATTGACGATGTAAACAGTGCTTTCTTCAACGGCGATGCCAAGGGGCTTGCTTAACTTATCTTTTCCAAACTCCGTAATCACCTTCAATGATTCATCGAAGACCTGCACGCGATGGTTTGTTTCCTCTAACACAAAAATTTGCTTCGAATTATTCACGGCAATGCCGGAAATGCCGTCGAATGTGCCCCGCTCTTTTCCTTTCCACCCTGCCGCTCCTCTCCATCCACCGTCTGTGCCGAACAATACCAGGCGGTGAGTGCCTCTATCTGCAACAACGATGGTATTCGTATCGAGCATAGCTGTCGCGACAGGTTGGAGCAACTGACCATGTTCCGAGACAGGGGATCCAATGGTTACCGAGCTATTGCTATCGGGGAGAAGCACTTTGATTGTTCCCCGAATTTCGTCCGGCACGATGAACTGGTGCTTTGCCGTGATGGAAAAATTTTTTGTCCATGTGAGATCAAACGGCAGAATCCCCGGCTCGACACGCGACAACCTGAATTTTGTGAACTGAATTTCTCCGGCAGAGCTTTGCAAGCCGCAATATCCTGAACGATAGACCAACGGCTCGTTTGCTTTTAAGATTGCTCCATCGAGCTTCACGGTGTAATTGTCATGTTCCCGGTCAACCTTGAGCGAGAGCGTATGCTGAGCGCGAACATCAAACGAATCTACCTTGACCGACGTGGTTGCCGTAAATTCTCCCCCCGCAAAATATCCGAGGAGAAAAACCGAGCTCCCATCGAAGCGCACCATTTGCGCATACGACGTGCTTGACCGTTCATACGATGAAAAAAACAATCCAGCCCCGACATCGCCGGAAATGTGCTTGAACGTTATTTCCACCTCGAATGACTCGTTCAGAAAAACATTATACATGCTTGCGCAATCATAATCGGGCGCACGCTGCATGTAGGATTCATTCACCACTTGCCACGAGCCTTTTACCGGAGTCCATATCGGGCTGCCATCCGAGCCGTTCTTGTACGTGCTGAATCTATCTAAGAAATAGATGCTGGAAGTGATTTGGGAAGATGCGCTTCCTCCATGAAAAAAGAGAAAGAGAAAAAACAGGGTAATGTATTTCATGTGTATTCCATGGAAATTGTA
>SCUC01000002.1 GCA_004322375.1 Bacteroidota bacterium | reverse complement strand
TCCTCCGCAACCTGTATTCAATCCGACAATAGGTTTCTTGTTGGGCAGCTTCCAGGGGAACGGGGGAACTTCCGGCATAATATATTCTTCACCGGAAAATTTGAATCCACAAAGTTCAAAAATTTCTTCCTGATAACTTTTTGTATTCGCCTTGCTGAGGTCATCGAACAGACCGGTGAGATATTTATGCTCTGCCGCTTTGTTGATTGGAACACATTTTCCTTCCCGGAGCGTATAGCCTTTCTTCTTTTTCGCGGCAAGCAACGAGCAGAGCGCTGAAGCCTCCCTGTCCTTATCAAGATTATAAACAACGTCAAATCTTGTGGCTTGCAAAATCGCGAGGCTTTGCGCATTGTAGGAAAGTATCACATCCACACTCCTGGGAACGACGTCAGGGGAATATGTCAGCCACCAGAGTTCCGCGTGAGGTTCAACCTGCTTCAGCTTATGCAAAAGCGGGGTAGTTCGAATGACATCGCCAATAGCTCCCAATTTGATGATGAGAATACGCTTGCCTACCCGGTCATAATACGCACAGGGTTTTCCTTTTTTATCAACGCAATGAACACCATGTTGTTTATGCGGCTTGCAAGGAACATCGGCGCGGAAAAAACGGCAATCTCTCTTTACCTGAGAAAAGACAATGTTCTTCACTGAGCAGGCTACTTCCAAAATTCCTTGATAGAATATTCTTCCTCAGCTTCAAGCCGGGTTTTGGTAATCATTTCACCAAGAAGACCCAATGAAATGAATTGTACCCCAACAATGATAAGCAAGACACCTGCAAGAAAAAGCGGACGATTGCTCAGGGCAATTCCGGGCGGCGTAAATTTCAAGATGACGAGGTACAAACAAATAATAAACCCTGCAAAAGCTGAAACAGACCCCCAGAATCCGAACAGGTGAAGTGGACGCTGCATGTACCTTGTTGTAAATAATACGGTAAGCAGGTCGAGAAAACCTTTCCAGAATCTCCCGATACCGAATTTTGTCTTTCCGTATTTCCGTGCGTGGTGTTGCACGGGAATCTCGGTAACTTTAAATCCCTGCCAGTGCGCAAGCACAGGAATATAACGATGGAGTTCTCCATAGATTTTTACAGATTTTATCACTTCTTTTCGATACGCTTTCAATCCGCAATTAAAATCATGCAGCTTGATGTCTGTCATTACGGAAGTGACAAAATTGAAAAAGAGAGACGGTACGGTTTTGGAGATTGGATCATGGCGTTTCTTCTTCCATCCCGATACCAGGTCGTAGCCCTTTTTCAATTCATTGATGAGACTAGGAATTTCGGCAGGGTCATCCTGCAAATCAGCGTCCATAGTTACTATATATTCACCCTTCGCATGCCTAAAGCCAACTGCCAATCCTGCTGACTTTCCAAAATTTCTACGAAAGCGAATAATCTTAACTCTTTTATCCCT
>SCUC01000697.1 GCA_004322375.1 Bacteroidota bacterium | reverse complement strand
TTGGAAAGCGCTTGTTCAACAACACATCGCTTCCGCGAAAGAGGAAGAACATACAGGCTGGCATATTGCTATTTGTTGGATGAGCTTACAACATATCAGCCGCTTGAGAGAGCGTCCTACGGATATTATCAATGATTGGAAATTAGAACGGGTTATCTCTCAGACATTTTTACAGCTTGGAGCGAGTTATCGCGATTTCGAGCTTGTGAAGCTGCTGCTCGTGTTTTCAACCGGCAAAGGTGAAGAAAAATCCTTTATTCAACGTCTGCTTTCCCTGCTCAACCTGCCTCTCGCCGAGCAATTCATCGGAATCAATCAATGGCAGGACGAACTCTATATCAGCAAAGAACAGTTCGAAGAGTTGTTGGATTGGGTTACGATTGTAGAGGCGGTGGGGATAGTATCCGGGAATGATTCAACGATGCAAGATGCAGGATTAAATATGCAGGATGCAGCAGAGAAACTTTCTCTTTTGTTTGATGAATGTGCTGATATTAAAAAACAGGCAGAGAGAGCAGGATATAAGTTTGAGGAGCTTGTGAGTGGGTTGGGAAATATGATTGGCGGGGAAGGGGAGTCTGAAAAAACTAAAGAGTGAGTACTCCGTGGAGTGCAGAGGAGCAGGGGAGCGGAGGAGGAAAAACAAGTGTAGGTTGTCATTCCAGAAAAACGTGAGCTTATTTCTTCGCCCTCTTCCTTACAGCATATGCTTTCTTTTTCTCATTCACAGCAAGAACTTCTAACGAAGGAGTTGAGTATTGATGGTTGCTTTCCATCCACGCCGGTGTTAAATCTTCTATAAGTACGTCAGGGTCTATGTCGGCGCCGTTATCCCAAACTATGGTTCCTAATTCTTTATCTACCTTAACGGTTTTAAAAAGTGGTCTATCGTTTTTAATAGGTTCAAAAATTGGTCCATGGAGATAAGGCTCAAGGTCAACAATTTTGTGTCTGCCGTCGGTCAACACTAATTGTACACGAAAATTATCTAAAACTTTTACTTTGCTGATACGAGTCATAAGTTGGTATCTTATCGAAGAGGTTTAATAGGTTTTGCAGGAATGCCCTTCTGAATCAACTTCCAGTTTTGCATTAATTCTCTTCGGTGTTCTGAAGCCCACTCAAGCACAAGGGATAACGCACGTCGCGGGAGCTTTCCTTTCAGTAGTTCTAGGCTCTCAATCGAAATTTTCGCTTCATCATTTCCATAACGAGCGTGAAAATGAGGCGGTCCATGGTCGTTGAAATACATTGTTATTATTACACCAAAAAATTCGCTTAGGCGCGGCAACCGTAATTCCTATTTTTTCATTTATTGTAATTATTCAAAGTGAGAAATGCAATTTTTTATCAATACATCTCATTCTTGAAATCCACCCTCCCTTTTTCTATATTACCCCCGCAAAGCGGTTACCACTACGTTAAATTACTCACACATACAGAAAATTCTCGTCATCAAGCTGAGGGCGATTGGAGATGTTGTTCTCTCTACAGTCGTAATTCCCAGCTTGAGAAGCACGTTTCCGGATGCCACTATTGATTTTTTAACGGAGAAACCGGCTCAGGATGTTCTCAAGGGGAATCCGATGGTAAATTCCGTGCTTGTGTTCGATGGGAAAAACCAGAGCGGAATCGGATTGATTACAGAAGTAAGAAAACAAAACTATAATCTTGTGATTGATTTGTTCGGCAACCCGCGAAGCGCGTTAGTAACTTACTTCAGTAGGGCGAAGTATCGTGTGGGGTATAACTTTGGGTGGAGGAAATATTGCTATAATATTATTGTAACGCCGCGAGGAGGAGAAGTCCACAATACACAATTTAATTTAGACGCGATTCGTGCGTGCGATCTTCCAGTTGTCGAGCCGAAAATTCATCTTCCCGTTCCTCAAGAAGCGGAGCAATTCGCAGAGCAATTTTATAGCGATCAAAAATTGCAGGATAAAACGATAGTCGCATTAAATCCTGCAGGAGGGTGGTACACAAAGCGTTGGGGTATTCCCAAATATGCCCAGCTCGGAGACGCGATTGCTAAACACTACAAGGCGACAATTCTTTTACTCTGGGGCCCCGGCGAACGTGATGAAGTTGAACGTATTGCCGCGATGATGACTCACCCGGTTGTTATCGCTCCTCCAACATCGTTGCAGCAGCTTGCGGCAGTGTTGAAACGGTGTTCGTTTCTTATTACTAACGATTCCGGTCCCATGCACATTGCTGCTTCAGTGGGAACTCCCACCGTAGCCATATTCGGTCCAACAAACCCGATGCTGCAAGGTCCGTATGGCAATGAATCTGAGATTATTCGGAATGAGCGTCTCGGTTGTCTCTCATGCAATTTCACTGCCTGTCCCATTGGCAACCCGTGCATGGAGGAGCTAACCGTTGAAGAAGTCTTCAAAGCATTTGAGAGATTGGAACGAAGGATGTATATTCTGCGTCATCCTGACCTTCAAAATACCTGAAAAAATTGAATTGGATTGAAGCGCATTACATGGCAAAGAAAAGAAACAATCAACATTCAGCATTCAGCCGCCAAAGGCGAGCCTCGTCAATGACGGGAAATCAGAAATTTAATGTTCCTGACTGCAAGCATTTTACCGGATACAAGCCTTGCTTCCCCGGTACCAATTGCCTTGATGAGTGCGTTGAGCCACAGCCGCGGGGAACGAAAATTCTTATCATCAATCTTGAGGCGATGGGGAATGTACTTGTAACGACTTCCCTGCTTCCGGCAATCAAGCAAAAGTATAAGCAAAGCACGATTTACTGGATTACGCTCAAGAATGCTTACCGCCTGCTCGATAATAATCCTCTGATTGACAAGGTGTTAATCTGGGAACCGGAAAGCTGGCTCAAGCTGCAAACGCTCCAATTCGACATTGTGATGAACATAGATAAATCGCAGCAAGCAGGCGCGTTTATCATGTCGTTGCAGGCAAAGAAGAAACTTGGCTACGGGTTGAACAAGGATGGCGTTATCATTCCGCTCAACAAGGAAGCAGAATACAACTATCGTCTCGGTCTCGATGACAACCTTAAATTTCGCATCAATCAAAAACCTAATACGCAGCTTCTTATCGAAGCCATGGGTCTCAAGTGGCAGCGCGATGAATACATTTTAAATCTTACTGAGGAAGAATTACTATTTTCAAATAACTACAAACAGCAAAATCTCAAATCTCAAATCTCAAATCCCAAATCCCACACCATTGTAGGTTTCAACACTGGCTGCTCACTCCTCTATCCGAATAAGAAGATGACTATAGACCAGCACGTTGTGTTGATTAACGAGCTTTCAAAGAAGAAAGACTTAATGCTCGTGTTGCTTGGCGGACCGGAAGATACCGAGCGCAATGCGGAAATTGTGCGTCGGGTAGGGGATAAAGTTATCAGCACGCCAACAACGGAAGGATTGCGCAAAGGGATTTGCTTTGAACAAATTTGTGACGTTGTTATCTCTGGTGATTCGTTCGGGATGCACGTTGCAATCGCGTTGAAAAAATAT
>SCUC01000696.1 GCA_004322375.1 Bacteroidota bacterium | reverse complement strand
ATTGCTCGATCGCGGCTCTCTTGCAGAAGCCATGCGCTCGAGCAATATTCGTTTCCCGGTAAATAGATCAACCGCAACTGCGCGGAATGGAATTTTTAAATCATCAAAAGTACTATCAGGGTGGTAGAGCGCCTGAAGAGTGAGATCCATAAAATAATTGATTAATCCCTGTCCGCTTGAAAATGAAGAGGGGATGATTGGCTGCAGTCCGTCAAATCGGATGGTCAAGTATCCTACTTCGTTGGAACGTCTCTGGCCCGCGAAGAGCTCTCTTCGCGGGGTTCCTTCTGTAAACGATAATACCTCTTCCCAATTTGTTTGGGTAGCGATGCTTTCCAACTGCGCTGTTGAATACCCGGATGCATACAAACCGCCGATGACGCTTCCCATGCTGTTGCCGACGATAAACCCAATAGGAATTTGATGTTTCTCAAATGCTCGTAAGACTCCTATCTGTGCCAGCCCGCGAGAGCCTCCTCCGCTGAGAACAAGACCAATTTTAGGCTTCTTTACCGGATTCGTTTGAATCAGCTTCAATCCTTTGAATTCAAACTGCGGTTTTGGCGCTCGTATGATTTTTTGGCACTTGGAGTAAATAGGGAGGAGAGCCAATAACAAAAAAACAGTACGAATTGTAGATATTATTTTGCGATTTATCAATTTCTTAGTATCTTGGTTCCTGAAAAATTATTGATTTTCTCAATCAAAAACAATTGAGCAGCTATTATTATTTGGCAGTTCCTTAAAAATCGTTACCTTTAGTTTCCGATTTAGAAAATATCCCCAGTATGATTGTTTGTTGTTTTTTGAATCTGTTTCATGAACAACGACCCGGTTGATGTCTGTTTTGTTCGACATGTACACTAAGCAAATGTGTAGTTGCACTAGAAGCGCGAACGAACAGTGTCATTGCGAGAGTTCGGTAGGTCGCCCTCGATAAATCCAGTAGTACTAATGAACGCTGTATCATTTTAAGAGAAATTCCCCGGCGATTGGTATAAAACCTCTACGAGTCGTAGACCATCGCTGGAATAATGATAAACACAGAGAGAATTCATTCTCAAACTAGTTTAGTACAACGTTGTATTGACCTACTCGCAAAGACATGGTGAGTTGTCGGCTGCTCTTCTAGTTGAAGTTACAGCCTCATAATTGCCAGCAAAGAAGAATCCTGAAATTGTGATGTTTCTCCTTGCAGAAGTCCTTTATTTTAGCATTATTATTTTAGATATTATTTCAGTATCACCGCTATAGTGTAATGCAGATTGTTCTATCCCGGTCTATAGCATCTTCGCAGTTGTCTAAAATTTACAAAACGTAGAGTCAAATTCACAATCGAACGATTGTAAATGTTCAATGGATTAATCTCCTTGTAGTACAGCTAGTGAAATAGATTCTACAGGTTATCATTGATTGATGTTACGAAGATACAATTTTTTACCTGAAAATTTTGATGCAACCCTCTGAACTCAACCTCCCGTAGAGGGGATGGGTTCGAGGGATGGGAACGTAATCCCATTAGTATTTACGGCTTTCTTGCCTGACTTCAGGCATTGAGTGACTTCAGCATCCGGGGATATCATATAACGATGGTGTAAATTTTTAATAACTCATTCTATTGAGTTTGTAAATCCATCTTCGTCGGTAAATACGAAATTTACGTTTACATAGTTCCGGTACTTTTTCGATAACACTGAAAGTCAACACTTGATACGATATTTTGTACTCTCACTGATTATCATTGCAGCGCATATCCTTCATGCGCAAACTAACGTTGATAGGACTGTTCAAACGTTAGATTCACTCGGCTCGTTCATTCTCAACAACTGGAAAGTTTCTCCTGACTTAAAGCAGAAGATTGTGCCTGCGGGTGATCCTACCTCAACGGGATTTGATGACTCGCGCTGGGACGCTTTAACGCTGAACCAATCCATCTACCCCGATTCCTGCTGGCTGAGGAAAGAAATTACCCTTCCAAAATCGTTTCTTGGCAAGTCTATATCAGGACAAATAAAATTATTTGTTTCCGTTGATGATTATGGATACATGTACATCAATGGTGAAAACAAAGGTATGTTTCCCTGGGATGGCGAATTTATCCTCACGCCGGATGCAAAACCGGGACAACAATTTGTCATCGCCATCAAAGCGATCAACACAGGCGGACCGCTCAGGCTGATTCGAGCTGAGCTTTCTTTCGAGTCCTCGTCTTCCTTGCAACAAACGGTAAAAGATTTTTCTCTTAGTCTTAGGGTAGGACAGAAGCTGCTCAGTTTTGATAGCTACCAAACAAGTTCCCGCCAGATCGGAAGAGC
>SCUC01000695.1 GCA_004322375.1 Bacteroidota bacterium | reverse complement strand
AACCAGTTTGAAAATTCTGCATAGTTTGTTATTGCGATTGAAATCAGGTATGTCGAAATTGGGAAACTTTCCTTCCAGTGATGTGTTGACGTGCCGTTTCCATTATCGGTAACGCCGAGCAGCTTTCCGTTAGACCCGACTTTATATTCGCTATCACACGTAACGACAATTTCCGCGGAGTCGGCTTTGTCCATCGGATGATCCTTGCAGGGCCACCAATCTTTTGCGCCGTACGGCTCACTCAGGCTCCATACCCAGGGAGTGCCGGCATGAGATGAAAATTCAAAGCTCCCGAAACCGCTGCTTCCCGGAATGCCCTGATAATAAATTTCAGCGCGAAAAGATTCACCTAGATTATATGTCCTATCAAGCGTAACATTGAACGAAGACGCGCCCTGAACAACGCCGACTTCGACGCTCCCGACAAAACAAGAATCCACACTAAGAGAATTCATCAAGTCAAGCGTAATTGAACTCAACCCGTTTACTAATGCCACGGCATCCATTGTTACTACGCCGCTAATATACTGTGGCGAGGTTGTGACGGTTATATCGAGCTTGTAATAGGTTACGTCAATCCTGTCTTCAGCAAGAGTGGATTGCTGTTGAAAAAATCTACCTTTGTATCGTTCTATCTCTTGCTTGATAAGAAGTTTTTCATCATCACCATTGAAAGGTTCCTGAGAAACGAGAAAAGAAATATTGGTAATAATTAAAATACAGAAAATGAATGTGCGCGCCATAAAGAAAATTCCTACATTGAGTAATCGCTTAATCAATAAGACGCGGCAAGCAGTATGCCAATCAAGAAGGGAAGCTGCCACTGAAAAGGTCCAATTATTCCTAAGACCCGAAATTACGCAAAATGGACTAAAGTCCAATCGGGAGCAAGAACTTCACTTTTTCCGCGACCTGAAGGTCGTGGCAATTATCCATTTTTGTTTTAATTTGTAACATTTTATTGCCACAAACTTTAGCTCGTGGATAAGAATTTATTCTCTTCCGTGGCTTTAGCCACTGATTGTTAGCGTCAGTGAAGATAATACATTTGGCTTAACTTCTGTTCAAAGTCTTTTTTCAGCAACCTGCTATATCAGATATGAATATTTCATAGTTCTCGCCTCTCAAGATTGAGAATTGGAGATTACAAAAAAACGTGGGTAGAACTTCTACCCACGTTTTCCTAATCCACGCATCATTAACGTTGTATCTCCTTAACGCGTGTTACTGTCAAACACTACTGTTCATAATTTCCTATTTGCGTTCCGTGACATGAAGTATTCATGGAACAATTATTAATCATGTACAGATTGGGAGCGGCTGCTTTTTCAAATCCGTTAATCACGAGCTTTTCAAACTTGCCCGCTCCTAAATAATTATACGGCTTGACGTCTGTCGAATAACCGATAAGCCGGGAACGTTTTGAGCCGTGCGGAACCGTTACATGGCATGTGATACATTTTACCTGCTCATCCTGATGGGCAGTCGCTTCATGAACATTATTCGTAAAAGTAACGCCATTATAGATTGGATGACAGTTCACGCAAAACAAATCACTTCGCCAATTATTTATCTCTTTCTTCACATCCCACAGCGTCCAGAGATTCCCCGATGCGTTAAGGGGCCAATACTTTGCTGTTCCCGTGAGCATAAACCGGACATTCGAGCCATGAGGTCCCTGTGGAACGCTCGCTGATGTAACCTGATCGTTTCCATGGCAATCGGAACAATACATTGTTTGGGAACCCACCATGCTCCAATCGCCCGTCATCTGGGTAGCGGTAAGAGCGCGGGGCATCGGAGAGCCATCCTGCACATCTAACGAAACCTGTACCGGATGTGCAGAGCTATTTGCAGGATTGAATTCCATCGCCTGATCTGTCATATACTCGCCGGAAGGTCCAATGATAGTTGTCACGCCGTTCACCGCATCGCCAAAGCCGTAGTACGAATGGCATTTGTAACAAATTTGATTTTCTTGAACAACAGGATTCGCTTCAACAAATGATTTCGGTTGTTCCCACGCATGAGCGCCCTGAGAGATGACACCTCTCGTCCCTTTTAATACTTCCGAGATTGTGTTCGAGCCGGGGGTGTGTAATCCGGTTCTCGCGCGGTGAGAGTTATGGCAATCCTGACATTCAGCATGTCTGCTCAACACTCCAAGGCTCTTATCATCATCCGGGTTTTTATGCTTCCCGCTTATTAAAATTGTTGGATGCGCATACAGCTTATCATATTCGCTCTGAATATTTTTTGTATTTTTCCCTGTTAGCGTATTGCCATGACAACCGGAGGTAAAGCATGTTTGCTCCTCGGCTTTCGACAGCAAAAATTGCGAGCTGGGTCCGCCATGCGACTGATGACAGGAACGGCACGCCCATTCTCCGACAGTAGTTGGGTTAGCATCTTCGGAAGACTGATAAAATTGCGTCGAATTTTTATGCGCCGATTCCGCCCACCCTGTCTTCTGGTGACAAAATCCACAGAGCGCGGCATCCGTGTTATCCATCCGTAAGAATTTCGTATAGGTATCGTCATGAGGTTCATGGCAGGTAATACATTCAACTGTTCCCGTGGCTGCATCGGGATCGAGCTTTACGGGGGTTTCCCAGGGCCACGTTCGCGCCACAAGCTCGGGGTCTTTTGTATTATCGTAAAGATACCCTACAGGATGGTCATTCGTTAAGGAAGTACCCAAATTCCCCGGCGAAGTTTCAGGCATTGTCGTTACATTGTTCTGCATCGTAATCGAAGAAACCCCCTCATTATTATAGACCTCGCCAACTGCAATTGTTCCATCGTGGCAGGAGAGACAGAGCTTTGAGCGAAGGTTAGGTTGATTGGGCGCCGTATAGGTAAGGCTTTTCAAATAATCACTCGTGTAGAGCGTATATTCCGATGTACTTGATTTATGATTCCAGAGTTGAGCGCTTCCATATTCCTTCGGAACATGGGGGGTGTGGCAGAATACACAAATATCCTTTTCCGTCGTGGCTTTTATCGTTCCCGGACCGGAAGCAGAAAGATTATGCTTCGTGTTCAACATCTTTGATTGAGTTTGCGACTGGGCGAACAGAGAGATCGCTGTTCCACCGCTGAGAAATGCCGCTGCGCAGAATAATATAAGACAGTGTTTCATTTGATATACCGAAAAACTTGAATTCGTCTGTTAAGAGATTCTACTATATAAATGTTATCCTCCCGGTCAATGGCGATTCCGCTCGGAGTCATAAATTCGCCCGCTCCCGTTCCTTTTTTTCCTACTACTAACAATAGCTCCCCCTTCGCGTTAAAAATCTGTAAGCAGTCCATTAAGGCATCCGTCACATAGATATTTCCATCGCTATCGAGAGCGATGCCCTTAGGACTTGCGAATCGCCCGGTTACATTTCCCTGTTTCCCAAAGGTCGAACCGACATTTCCTGTCAAATCGAATTTCTGAACTCGGTAATTCAGCGCGTCTATCACGTAGATGCTATCCCGAACCGAAAGCTGAACAGGAAAATTGAATTCGCCTGCCCCTTCTCCTCTGCGCCCGAATTCCGTCACGTAATTTCCCTTAAGATCGAAAACGACAACTGCATGACGTCCTGTCTCGGTGACATACAATCGGTCGCCCTGCACTTGAAGTCCCGTCGGACGCGTGATATGATCCGAAATCTTAAACAATGCGTCATCATCTTCATCAAGAGCGATGATATCGCCGCGTTCAGAATCGGAAATAAAGAGTATTCCATCGGAACTCATTGCGCAGCCGACCGGCGAAATAAAATTTCCAAATTCCGTTTCCTTGATGAATGAGTATTCTTTCTCTTTCTGATCAATAACGTGAACAATACCTGCTCCGGGATCGGTAACGTAGAGCTTGCCTGCGCTTGATACTGTAATCCCCAGCGGTTGAACGAACCACTGTGCTGAACTTTCATCGCCAAAGAGAAAACCAAAAATTCCGGAAATAAATCCCTGCTTTTGCTCAAAACTTTGCAGCGATGAGATGGTTCTCACATATTGTATCCTTGCCTGTTCCGGCGGAGAGGGCCACACGATTTTGTTGCTATCCCCCTGCGCGGAGACGACGCGAGTAATAATAACAATACTGATAATTAACGTCCGATAACGGTTTCTTAGCATAATTATTACTATACTGAATTATCGAATATTATTCAAGTATTTATGGTTTTTTACCGCTTCAGAACGGCCTTGTGACAATGACCTGTATTTCTCTCACGCGAACGGGAAACGTCGAGTACCGAAACCGTGAACTAATAGCAATCGCCCGCCAGTTCATGGATAATGAGCCGGAGTGGTCAGATATTTCTCGTTGGTAGTATGGGTCGTAATTTTTACTGAAAATGTAATTTGCGGACAACCCTCGTAAGAAAAAGGAAGTGCTTGCTAAACCGAGAGACCATCCGTACGTTCTTCCTGTTATTCCCCGAAAATAAAAATTCGCTGTGCCGTTCACGCTTACGGTCAGTGGAATGACAGACGTGAACGTGCTGTTGAAACGTTGGGAAAGATTTAAGCTGCCGTTATTCCTGTACAGTGCTTCATCCCCCTTGTAATGGTCGTTGCGAAATCGAACTTCGGATTGCGACTGAATTTTTTGTGGAAGCGTTCCGCTCAAAGAGATTCCCGCGGAATTTGTGAAGACTTCATACACATTCGCGCTCCTGACACTCGAGTAAGAGAAAATGTAATTTCCGTTTACCGAGAACGAGCCTACCATTCTCGATAGCCCGTTCGATATGCTTGTCGTAACACTGTTAAAATTCGAGCCTGTCAACTGAGTGCTGTACCCTACGGATACAGTGTTGGAAAGGTTAAACCCTTCTACCGCTCTATGATGGGCAAGGCTGACCGAGCCTCTCCAATTTTTATACTGCTCTTTCCCTCCTATTCGCTGGGAATTTCCGATAAAGCTACTCATCCCGGCAGATGAATGAAAATTCTCGTCAATGGTATAGGAGGCTGATTGCGTTATCCCGAACGATAACGATTGGGCATAGGGAGCCACCGCACTGCTCCCTGTTAGCCCTGTCATAATCCGCAGCTTATTTGTTAGTACCCCTGTATATCCAAGAGAGCTATTGATCGCGCTTAACCCGGCATATTTATTATACTCCGAATTCAAATTGACCTCATGGTTATCGGCAAGGGCCCGCGTTCCGGAAAACTGGAACGTCAAAAAACGGTCATACGCGCCGGATGCCGGTTCGCTGAAATCGCTCATCACGGCAGAAATATTATAATTCCCGATGGTATCATTTCCGCTCGCCGCCGTTAATGCAAGAGTCTGACTGATAAACTCGTATTCACGCCCGAGCGTTGCAAATGATCGGTTCCGAACATACGAAAGAGACATCGAAGGAAGCCAGGGAACCTGCTGGACCGAAAGTTCAGCGCGTTGTTCCTGCTGCCGGTCTCCAATCCGCTCTACAGATTCATCCGATTCAGATTTGATCTCGTATGCATTTTCCCGCGCGGCAAGAGCAAGCTTGACCGGCGAGTAAGGCAATACATTGAGACTGAGATTATACTTATTCCACGTAAACTGGGTGCCGGAATAGTTAAACAAACTGCTGCTTGTTGACGCGTAATTTATATTCAGAGAAGAGTAGAGAGAATAGATAAACAGCTGCGGGGATAGCAAGCTGCCCCGTGTACGAAGATTCAGCATCGGAGTGTGGCTGACAAATTTCGTCAACAACGCGCCTGACTGGTAATCCTGATACCGATAATCGTAGCGTAACTCTCCCCCGATAGGACCAAGCTGTGCCTTACTATCACTCCAGAACACTACCAGCAACGAGGCTATCCAAAAAAATTTTTTCACGTTCCGTTGCCAGTGTTTAATGATTTTAGTTGAATGTTTCCGTGAAATAGTTAATACGATTTCAACAATAACTCGTTTAACAGCCCACGACTTAAGTCGTGGGCTATATGATGCTCATAGAACGAAACCGATTCATTGGTTTCAAATATCTGCTTTCTCAAAACGGTCATCTTACGTTTCTGATTCTGAGCAGTATGCCCCGGAATTTCTCCGGGGCATACCAATGTATAGTTATATTTATTACAGAAAGTATTGTGCTGTTACTTCTTGTGACATGCTACGCAGCGTCTTCCATAATCGCTCGAGAGGACGGTGCCGATACCACTTGACATGTGCGGGTTGTGGCAGCTGGAGCATTGCATGGTTCCATTAAATAAGCGAACAGTGGTATAGTTGCCGCCGGAGCCATTCGCGCCGCTGTATCCCTTCCACACTGCGGAAACAGGATCTACTGCCGGATATAATTCTTCCGGAACTAATGCCTGTACTGCATTGTAGTCGAAATTGACAGGATGGGTATGTTCCATATCGGAGAAATGGCCTGTCGTTGGGCTGAGCACTGCCGCTCCCGGTACAACGGAAACGTCACCAGACACCCCACCGCCGCCTGAATAAGCTGTCGGAGCGAAAATACCGACGCTGCCATCGTGACAGCCTAAGCAGAACGAGCTATAGTTATCTTTGAAGCCGGCTGTGGTTGTTCCCGCATCATAGACTGTAGCATCGAGAGAAATTGGATTGACATATTTTCCAAACGTTTTGCCTGCTTGCGAAGCGCGGTTCCACAGTGGAACTGCAATACCGCCATCTTTCGTAATGTGAATCGAGTGGCAATAGCTGCAAAGTCTCTTATTGCCGCCGGTTGGGTGCCAAGTTGTGTCGTAGGTGCTGGTCGCGCTATCAAATTCAACTTCGGCAACATATTTACCGGAGTCGGATGTGAAATCGTGCGGTCCTTTTAACATAGCAGAGCGTACGCCTTGCACGCCGCCGGAGAACTTTCCAAGTCCCCAGCCTTTACCGAAAATGTTTGTTGCTGTTGTTTCTGGATTACCGACAAAGTTCGGCAGCGGCTGCTTGCCGCCTGGTTGACTGAGAGCAACCAACGTAAGAACAAATACCATGATCAAAGCAAGAGTTAGATGTTTCATAGTTGTATCCTTTTATGATTTTTTTCGCCTCATTGTATTAAATTCCATGCTTCTCATGAGGCAATGAGAATCTGGACGTGATGTTAACTAATCGCCTTTTAATAATTGGAAAACTTGAACTCTAGAGTTCAGGTTATCCGTTACAAAAATTCTGTTATTTCCGTCAATGGCAATCGAAACCGGATTCTGAAACCCATCATTCATGTACGAAAACTTTCCAACAAACATAAGCAGTTCGCCTGCATTGTTGAATATTTGAAAGTTCTGGTGTACCCCGTCAAGCACATAAATGTTGCCATACGAATCGAGCGCGATTCCTTTGGGACGAGCGAAGGACCCATACACATCTCCCTGGCTTCCGAACTGGCGGAGATATGTTCCATTCGTGTCAAATATTGCAATTCGAAAATTAAAGCCGTCAACGACATAGAGATTCCCGTTGGCGTCCACCGCCGCGCTCTGCGGATAATTGAATTCACCGTTCCCTTCACCCCGTTTCCCTATCGTGAAGAGCGAGTCGCCATCTTCCGTATAGGCGAACACTTTGTGCTGCTTAATATCCACGATATAGATACGGTTGCGAAGCGAATCACACACAATATCAATGGGATTCTGGAATTTTCCATCCCTGCCGATAGCCCGAATCACTTCGCCGTTATCATTCAGGACGGCAATTTTTTTAGAGCTTGCAAGCCCGATAAAGAGCTTACCATGAGCATATGCTATGCCGCGCGGCTCTTTTAAATCTATCGTACTTCTTTCCCCTATTGCTTCAACAGTTTTCTTTTTCGTATCATACAGGATAACACCGTTTGTCGCATCGGTAACATAATATCTTTCTTCACCCGCGAGACAAATATCAAAGGGCCTTGAAAACTTTATTGCTACAGCGCCTCCACTTAAGGCGTTAAAAAAACCTCCGATACCGCTTGAGAAATCGCTTTCCCCGCGAAGTGTATTGATATACTCAACACGCGGAGAATCCGGCGGCTCGGGCCAAATATACCGTCGGGCAGATTCCATTTCTCTTGAGCTTCCGCATCCGGAAGCAAGGAGCGCAAATGCCAGCGCGCTTCCAAAGAACAATAGCACTGATAGCTTATTCATTTTTCTTTTCTTCGATTGATTGTTTTTCGATTTCTTCAAATGATGGTAACTGAAATTCGTCGAGCGGGGCTACTTCAGTTTTAGGGTGAAAATCTATATCGGTTGTCGAAAACGAAATACCCATGGAGAGCATCCATGACGATGTTGCCAAACTTGAGACATAGCCCGGACTGAAATGCACGCTGATATTTTTAAACACCCTTGTCGCGCCACTTGCAATAATTTGTACGCTTGTCGAATTGAGATAGCCGTATGCCACTTCAAACCCGATCTGGGATCGCTGGCTTACTGCGTAGGTCACTCCGGCGCCGATAAGCGGTCGCGTTTTATTGTTCAGTCTTGCCAGTCCAAGCAGGAGCGAAGGGTGAATTCCATTAGAATCGAACGTCGCAATCGCTCCATATCGAAACGCTTCTGTTGGATACGCAGCAGGCTGTTGATACATATCGGAATTTGTGGATTCTACCCAGAATGCTAACCTGCGAATACCCGGGATAAGCATGGGAACCCGAAATTTTCCACCAAAGCTGTATCCTACCTGTGAAAAAGCAGAGCCAAACTGTTCCCCTGTCAATCGTACGTATCCCTCAAGAGTTGACGATAAACCATATCCAACTCCTATCACATTAATGCCGAGCTCGGTGTCCTGCACATGTTGAACCCGGGAAACCTGAAGTCTGAACTCTGATGGAGGAACAACTGTTGCTGTAGGAACTACTGTCAATCCTGAACCGCTAAAGAGGCCTTGATCGGTAAATAATTGTCCGTAGCTCCCTAACGAGAAGAGAACTGTGACAGCTCCGACAATATATATCCTTTTCATTAATGACATTGGCTGCAAATTTGAGTTGGTTCGCCCGCGACCTTCAAAAGCGATTGATTGTGAGAACCGTGTGGCGTGTGGCATGTAATGCAAGAAAGTTCTTCGCCGGTTTCTGAGTTTTTAACAAACCGCAACGGATGACGGCCCACAGGATGATTGATTTTATGATCTTCATGGCAGCTTGTGCAAAGCAAAAACACATTTTCTTTCAGTAAATGTTGCTCCCGGCTATTATGCGGCGAGTGGCAAGTCCCGCATTCACTCGCAACAGGATGTGGCACTGTTGCATTATCTATGGTCTCCTGTATTTCTGAGTGGCAGCCAAAACACGTTTCCGGCACACCTGATTCAACGACTACAGATTTTTTATCCGAAGACCACGTATGACATGTTCCACATTCCTTCGCTTCCACCGGCGAATGAATCAACGCGCCGACAGTCCGTTCTTTATGACAGAGAGAACAATCTGCATTCATGGAAGCGCCACTGTCTGCGCTTGGCAGTCCCTCGTGGCAGCTTGTGCAGCTTTGTTCAAGAATCGAATTATGAAACGTCGTTGTGCGTTCTGAAATAGCCTTTGCCTCATTCACGAACGTTGTCGCATACAGTGCGGCGGAGGTTTTCTTCTCAGACGCTGATGCATAAATTTCGTTTTTACCCGGCAATAGTTGCACGTAAAGTTTGTACAACGTACGCCCTTCACTCATCGGATCCTCATACGTCGGGGTGTACAAGCTATCCTGCCAGCCCCGGATATTGAAAAGAATTTCCATCGCATCGCTTGTAAGCAATTTTTTTACCCATTCTGCAAATTCAATTCTCTTCCATAACGCTTTAATAGACACTGTATCTTGATACGCATAGTTCAATGTTTCCGGTTGACTATATCCGTTGAAATGTTTCAAGGTATAAATGATTGACTGGACTGTTGTATTTTGAGGAAAGAGACTATAAAATTCTCTTGGAAAACTTTCTTTTTCAGTTTTCACGCTTATAGGAATTACTTTCTCAACATTCCATTGCGTGGAAAGCAATAGCTGCGGCACCGATTCATTCAATGCAGAAACTAGAAAAATCTGCCCTTGATCGTAGGAAACAGTTTCCTCGCCTGGAGGAAATAGTATGGTAATATCCGATGTGGGGGAATCGCCCATAAAGAGAAATAAACAGGCTAAAGTAATTACAAAATTTATGAACAGTGTACGATTCATGATGCTATTTTGAGAATGAATAGTACATATTTGATGCCAGAGTATTTCGCATTATTGGGGCTTTTTTCAAGGCAATTAAAGAAAATTTTGCATTATTGACAAAATAGGAAAGGCACTGGGTGAATTCACCCAAAAGGTGTTGAAATTATTCATTTTTCGCACTTCCCATTGACAATAGCTGACGAACTAGCTCCGTTAACTGGCTCAAATCATATGGTTTTTCAATGAATGCCTCTACATCGCTTAGACTTGACGATAGATTGGTCTCCATTTCTTTAATTGCACTTGTAATTATAACAGGAGTAGCAGAGGATACCTGCTTCACTGCCGATGCTACAGTGTAACCACTTCCTTTTGGTAGGTTGAGATCGGTTATAACTAGGTCATATCTGTTGGATTGTATTGCAAAAATGGCTTTTTCTGCGCTGTTGACAGTGTTAATTTCAAATCCTGCCTTAGAAAGAGCTAAAGAAAGAGACCAAAGGACAAGTTGTTCATCCTCAACAATGAGAATTTTAGGTGTTGATTTTCTCAACACTGGTACTTCTTTCTCATTATCCTTATCTTCGTAACAATCCATAAATCTGTTAATTCTACTTCATGTTACAACTGCAACCTCTGTGCCACTACTTTTGTTCAAGAAAAGACTCATTTTTTTAGATATTTGCCATCTTTTCTTCACCCCTCAATTTTTGAATCAGATGCACTGCGTGAAATCACCCAAAGTGGGTGTTTTCACTCACTCATGAGCATAAATTCCATGCTTTTTCATCCGGTACCGAAGCGTGTCTCGACTGATTTTTAATAGTCGGGCTGCGTGCGTCTGATTATGGTTCGTCTTTTCTAATGCGTGTAGCAACGCCTGTTTTTCCATCTCGAAAAGAGAAGGACTCTCCTCTCCTAACGGTGGCAATGACACTGACAACTGAGCTGAGCTCTGCGGACTATGGCCAAACTCTAATTGTTCGATACCTATGTACTCACAATCATTAAGCAAAATTGCACGCTCGAGAACGTTCTTTAGTTCGCGAACATTTCCCCTCCATGGATGGGTAAGGAACAGCTGTTTTGTCTCCGGTGTTATTCCCTTACACTTTTTGTGAAATTTCTGATTGAATTCCTGAATAAAAAACTCGGCTAACGTCCAGACGTCGTCTTCGCGCTCAGTTAATGGGGGAAGACATATCGAAGCGACGTTGAGCCTGTAATACAAATCAGCGCGAAAAAGATTTTGTTCCATCAATTTTTCCAGCGGTTGATTCGTCGCCGCAATAATGCGAACGTCAACTGTAATGTCTGTGGTCCCTCCGACGCGTTGAAATGTTTTTTGTTCAATCACGCGCAATAGCTTGACTTGAATTTTTGTTGAAAGGTCCCCCATTTCATCTAAGAAAATTGTCCCTCCATTCGCAAGCTCGAACAACCCCTTTTTCTGAGCCCTGGCATCTGTAAAGGCGCCCTTTTCGTACCCGAACAATTCACTTTCAATCAACGATTCTGTCAATGCAGAAAAATTCACCGACATCAGCGGTTTATCTTTTCTGTCACTCATGAAATGAATTGCGCGCGCGGCGAGTTCCTTTCCCGTGCCGCTATCGCCTGTTATGAGAACAGTCGTTCCACTGCTTTGCGCTATGCGGGTAATGTGTTCGAATACACGTTTCATCACGGGAGACGTGCCGATCATTCCGCAGAATCCGTTCTGCCGTTCCCGTTCCTTCACGTAGTGAGCTACCTGCCGTTTGAGACGTGTAGATTCGAGCGCTTTCTCAATCACAATCTTCAATTCTTCGATATTCACCGGCTTGGTAACATAATCGAATGCTCCTAATTTCATCGCTTGAACAGCTACGTCAGATTTATCATACGCCGTCACCATGATGACCGGAAGAACCCACTTTCCTTTTTTAATTTCCCCGAGCATATCCACCCCGACTCCATCGGGAAGCTTTTGGTCAAGAATCATTAAATCCGGGTCATGCTCTTTCAGCAACTCGATTCCGCGGGCGATATTTTCCGCTTCTAAAATACTAAACCCTTCGTTCGACAGCTCATGCTTTAATGACCACCGAATCAGCTTTTCATCATCCACGATCAAAATTGTTTCGCCTCGCATATTACCCTCCTGTTTGATATTGGGGAAGAAGTATTGATACGGATGTTCCTTTAGCAACCTCGCTCGCAATCAAAATCGTGCCGCCGTGCTGTTCGATAATACGCTTCGTAATCGTCATTCCTAACCCGGTGCCTTTATGCTTTGTCGTAAAGAACGGCTTGAACACTTCATGAAGACACTCAGGGGGTATGCCTTGTCCTGTATCTTTGATGACAACCTTAACGGCTCCGTTTTCCTTTCCGGAGAATAACGAAAGAATTCCCGGTCCTTCCATTGCCTGTACGGCATTGAGCATAATGTTCCATATTACCTGCTGGAGCTGTTTTTTATCCGCTTGAATCATACCCACATCATCGGCAAGGTTCATTTGTACGGTAATCTGCCGGTCGTTAATTTGTTTCGAAAGCATAGTACAGGTACGTTGAACAATGTCGTTCAGATTCACATGTTCAAACACCGGCGGTGTGGGACGAGCATAGCTCAACAAATCCGTGACGGCATGATTCACCCGCTCTAACTGAACTCTCATTTCGGAGAAAATCTCTTTCCTCGGGTCGCCCGGTTGAAGCTCGCTCTCGAAAATTTGAACAGCTCCAAATACCCCTGCAATCGGGTTTTTGATTTCGTGCGCCATGCTTGCTGCCATCTCTCCCACCGAGGCTAACTTTGCTGCCTGCTCGAGCTGAACATGGTGCATTTCAATCAACGTTGCATTCGCTTCGTTCAACCGCTGGACAAGCCTGTTAACGTTTCTGATCAGATCGGCTATTTCATCGTTGGCAACAGGCTCCGGAAGCAATGGAAACATCGTCCGCTCGCCTGATTCAAGGTGCTTAATTTTCTCTTCTATTTTTTTTATGTAGGAATGAAGCGTTCCAACAGGTCTGATAACAAGCAACGACAACGCGAAATAGGTAATCACTCCAATGCTTGCAAACGTTATAATCGTCATAAGCATATTGGAAGCCCTGTGCTGCATGGCAACCGACCGTACATCATCAACGGCGAGCTTGACGGCAAAATAACCGCGCAGGGATTGATTATCACGATGACAGGCAGAGCATGCCGGTTTATTATTCACAGGAATAAAGACATACTCAACCAAACGTTCATTCTCTTCGACTGCATAATATTTTTCACCCTGAATGCCCAGGACATCTTGTAATTGTTGCACCGGGAAATATTTCGTTGTATCCGCGCTATCTGCACCAAGAGTAACCGTACCATCGCTCTTTAACAAATAGGCATTCAAGAT
The DNA here is from genome assembly GCA_004322375.1 of Bacteroidota bacterium. Classification (GTDB taxonomy): domain Bacteria; phylum Bacteroidota; class Ignavibacteria; order UBA10030; family SZUA-254; genus FW602-bin19. The sequence goes on along the minus strand of SCUC01000695.1, from coordinate 9,237 downwards.
ATCAGGTGAGGTCGTAAGAGAAATCAACGCTTGATGTGCCGCATCTTTTCCCCCTTCAATCATCATGTGCTCTAAGTGGTTGGTCAGCACTGCGGCAATGTTTTGCGCTTTTAACTGAGCCTGCTGCTCTAACATCATATACCCGGTTTTTTGCGCAATGTACACGAAAGCGCCTCCTGCAACCAGCATCACAAGAAAGAGGGCAAAAGCAACTTTCCTCCTTAATGTCGGAAATATTCGTTCAAGCAGCTGTCGCATCGTATTGCCGGAGATATTATGCCTGCGCTGCTCCATTGTTCTTCAAACGACGCGCGAACGCGATGGCAGTTCCACCGATAATCAAGACCACGCCTGTCCAGACCACCATCATCAAAGGCTTTATACTTACTTCGAGAATCAGCTCGTACATACCCTCCTGCGAATGAGTGTCGCCTTCTAATCCGTGAAAAGCGAGCATGACTTTTTTCTCCTCTACGCTCATACCGGCAAGCGTGATGACAGGATTGTCAACTCCTTTCGTCGGATTATGAAGCGGCGGCATCTCGGCAGAAAGATACTCTTGCTCTCCCTTTTCACTGATGGTAATCGCAGGAATCACTTCATGTTCCTTCCCTTGTGATGTTACTTTCAGCAACGCGCCTACTGCCATGGAGCCGGGCTGACCATGTTGCCCTGTTTGGAATCCGACAAACTCAATTTCATAGCCTCCAAAACTTTTCTTCTCTCCCTTCACTATTTCCAGCACGGGATGCGAATCTTTCTGTCTGTTTGCTTTTACTTCGAGAGGCGATAAGTATAAATCTTTCAACGGAAATACTTTAATATCCGGCTCCCGCATCAACGATTGAGTATAAGGGCTGTAATACAAAATAGGACTTGCATCAAACGAATTGTTTCCATCCATGACCTGTAAGCTCATAATCGGCTTTTCATTCGGCTGTTCAATAATGTCTTTGAACACAACCTTATAGCCGAATACATCTTCCGGCTTGCCCTGTTGTAGCACAATTTGTGTTGTTTGATCAAACTTTCCTGAACCGATAATACCGATAAGAAGCAATGCCGCTCCAATATGCGTAATCGGTCCGCCAAGTGTAATCCATCCTGAGCGGTATTGACGGAACATAATGACACTATTGCTGATTAGCGCAAATGCGGCAGAACCGACGAACACAAGCCAAACCGCAGAAGTTACACCGGCGACATAGGCTATCACGCAAGATAACGCCGTCAGAATAAGCGGCATCGAATAACGTTTGAGAATGCTTGATGTTTTTTCCTCAGTCCAGCTTAAAAAAGGAGTAATACCGAGCAACAACGCCATCGCGATTGCCACGGGGAGATTCACTTTATTGTAGAACGTTGTATCAACCTGCGAAGCTTTTCCAACCAACCCTGTAAGGATAGGAGATGACATCCCGGCAAACGTGAACGCCGCCGCCGCGAGAAGTACAAAAAGACTTAATACCAACATGACTTCTCGATTCAATCCTGAAAAATTGAGCTTCGAAGATTGTATGTCGCGGAACCGCGTTGCAAATAATCCAAACCCGGCCGCGCTGCTCAACACCATAATGCCGATGAGATAATTATTAATTCCTAAGTCCACGAAGGAGTGAACGGAAAAATCCGCCAGCACGCCGCTGCGCGTCAGAAATGTTGCGTACAAGACCAACAAAAATGTGATGATGGCAAGAAACAGGTTCACCCGCGCTAATCCTCCTTTTGCCTTGAACACCAGTAACCCATGAACCAGCGCGAGCAACGTAATCCATGGCACAAGCGATGAGTTTTCAACCGGATCCCATCCCCAATACCCTCCCCAACCAAGAGTTTCGTACGCCCAGAAGCCGCCGATAATGATACCCGCGCCGAGCATGACTGAAGCAAACAAGGTCCAGGCAAATCCCGCTTCATTCCATACCGTGAAATTTCGCCGGGCAAGAGCGGAAAGTGCAAGAGCAAAGGGAAAAATCGTCGCCGCATATCCTACAAACAGCATAGGGGGATGAATAGCCATCCATGGATTCATCAACAACGGATTCATCCCCTGTCCATCTTGCGGGATGGTTGTGACAGTCTCAAACGGGCTTTTCACGATCATTATCAGATAAAGAAATGACGCAAATAAGCTCACTACTCCCATCGAGTACGCATCTTCTTTTTTGCTCGTTTTATATAATACCAATCCCATAATTCCGGTAAGAACTCCCCATAGCAAAAACGTCCCTTCCTGGCCAGCCCAAAATGCCGATACTTTGTAAATTAACGGTTGGTCAGACGAGCTGTATTTACTTACATACGAGTATTGAAATTGATCTGCAATAATTACGTACAGCAGAATACATGAAGCAATCAGCCCCATGATGCCGCTGACAAGAAACAGCCGCTCCGACTTATTTACGTGAGATAACGATGGTTTCTTTTGTTGTATAAAAAAAGAAATTGCTGCGCCAAGCGAGGAAAAGAACGCGATGTATATTATGATTTGTCCGGGGTTCATTGAATGAATTCCATCTATTGTGTTTTTGTTTTACTTAAACTTTGTCGGCGTTCTATCCGCCGGATCATCAAGTACAACGATATGCCGACTATCGTGATGATTAGTGTCGCGACGCCAAGCCCCCAGCGACGGAAATAAAATTCATCAACGGCAGCTTTCCCCTCGGTGCCGACTTCATGAGCAACGGTCAATCCTTTTGTAACGACTTCCCGGAATTTCTCTTCATTGAATGAATGGACAGCCGTTCGCGATTGTAATCTCGCTTGATGGGCATCTCTCAGCTTAAATTTGGATTCAGAAACTTCCATACCTTTCTGTTCCGCTTCATCAATGAGACCTGATGCGGTTTGTTCGAGGGTTTCAAGACTGTCAATCATAGTTCTCATCATTCTTGCTACTGTAAATCCTTTCGGATTTTCCTGCTCACTGTGGCATTTACTGCATACTGCGTCGTTCGAGACACCCAGCAGAGATTTCGAAGCCGGAGAAATATCGTGATTGCCATGACATGTTTCGCATTCAGGTAATTTACGTTCATCGAATGCCTTTTTGTGCGGGCTTGATGAGAATAAATCGGCATTTAAAGCATGGCATGTTCCGCAAACTTTGGAAATTGATTCAACTCCCGGGGGCATGGCTCCATGATTGCCATGGCAATCATTACAGGCAGGAGCGGCAATGTCGTGCTTTTCCAGCAATGCTATTCCATGAACGCTTTTTGAGAAATTTGCATGCTGGTCCGTAGGAATGTTGTAGCCTTTCATATACTCTGCATCGCTATGACATGACGAGCATGTAGCAGGCAGGTTAGCGGCATATACTTTCGATTTTGCATCTTTTGCAGAGCGAATGTCATGGCTTCCGTGACAGCTTGCGCATTCTGCAGCCTTCGGGTCGCCTTTGCCATTTAATGTCCCATGAACGCTTGTGCGGTATTTCTCGAACTGATCCACAGGTAACGAAGGATTGTATGTCTTCATGAACGAAGCATCGGCATGGCACTTCGTGCATGTCTTGACGGCATTTAACGGATACACAGGCGATGTAGGATTTTTTACGGAAACAATATCATGCACGCTGTGACACGTCGTACACTGCACAATATTCTCTTTCCCAGATACGCTCAACTTTCCGTGGACGCTGGATTGAAGATGTTCCCATTGCGTAGTCGGTAGTGTTGAGCCGAGGGTTTTCATTTTTTCTGCATCGGCATGACAGGTCGCGCAGGTTTTCGATACCTCGTCACCGGTGGGAACTCCCTTAAACCCTGTGGCAGGATCCATCGCGGCTTCCATCTCCTCTTTTTTCGAATCGCCTCCATGACAGCTCGCGCAAGAAATGCCTTTCGCAAAATGAATATCTTTTTTATACATCGTCGCAGGCTTATCACCGAGAGCTTGATGACAGGTATAACATTGATCCTGTGCAAATGCTATGCCCGTAAAACACAATATCAGGGTAACCTTTAGTATTGCTGTAGAGAGATACTTCATAATATCCACCCCAAAATTGTTAAAATGATGATATAGATAACGGCAAAAATACCTAAGTAGTTTATCAACCGATTTTTTTCTCCTTTCGAGCTTTTTCTATCCCAAAACGGAACAAACATCCAGAGCGCGCCCGCTGCCCCGAACGTGAGAATTCCTATCACTTCTCCATCCATAAACCAAATTTTTGCAGGAATCAATTTCAAGGTTTGAAACATAAACATAAAATACCATTCGGGCTTGATTCCTGCCGGCGCCGGGGCAAATGCGTCCGCTTTTTTGCCTAGCTCCCAAGGGAAAAATACAGCAAGAATTGCAAGCAAATTCAAAACAATTAACCATAGCAGTAAATCCCTCAATAAGAAATTGGGGAAAAAAGGCATTGTTTTTTCTCCATTTCCTTCGTTCGGATTAAAGCCATGAGGTTCGCTCATCCCCTGCCGTTGTACCAGCACTAAATGAATTCCCAGTAACACGGTAAAGATTCCGGGGAATACGGCGACATGAAATCCGAAAAAGCGGGAGAGGGTAGCTCCGGTGACATCTTCACCTGCGCGTAAGAATAACAATATTGGTTCCCCAATACCAGGGACAACTCCGGCAATGTCAGTTCCTACTTTTGTTGCAAAGAACGCGAGTTCATTCCATGGCAGCAAATATCCACTGAACCCGAATCCTAAGGCAAGAAAGAACATCAACATTCCCGTCAACCACGTTATTTCTCGCGGCTTTCGATATGCCTTCTCAAAATAGACGCTAAACATGTGAATCATTGCAGCGAGGACGAAAAGATTTGCCGCCCAGCTATGAATCGAGCGAATGAGCCATCCGAATTCTACTTTCGAAATAATAAATTGAATGCTTTCGAACGCAAGCTCTTCGCTTCCCTTGTAATACAGCAACAACATGATGCCTGTAATCACCTGAATGATAAACAGGAACAACGAAACGCCTCCGAAGTAATACCATACGGAATGGCGATGGATAGGGACATATTTTTTCCCCATAAAGTGAACGAGATCTTCAAGATGAACCCGTTCATCAATCCATGAATAATATTTAGTCAATAGCTTTTTCATGATTTCTTCGAAATGAGAACCTCCTCTCCTTGTATAATTACTCTATATTCTTCTAAGGGACGCGGCGGCGGACCGCCTACATTTCTGCCCGTTAAATCATACGTGCCGTTATGGCATGCGCACCACAACATGCCTTTCTCTTTACTGTACTGCACCGTACAATCGAGATGAGTGCAGGTCGCATCGAATGCCCGAAGCTCATCCTTTGCAGAACGAACAAGTATCACAGGCTTCGAGCCAAACTTCACTATCGTTCCGCTCTCTTTGGGTATATCAGCAAGCTTTCCTGCTTTTACATTAGAGACTTCAACCTCCGGCTGCTTGGGCGGTTTGAGATAGGCAAAAATCGGATAAAAGACCGACCCCGCCCATGCAACAAGTCCGCCTGTTAGCACGAGCTTGAGCAGGTCTCTTTTTTTCGGTTGTTCCGGGTATTCATTCATTCCATGATTCCTTATTGATTACTATTATGACAATCACTGCAGTTCATTTCCTTCCAGGCGTCTCCAATATCAACCGGATGATGATATTCGATGCCGCCTAACGAAATGCGCAATGTATCTTGTTCGAATTGTTGAGCAAGTATGGTATGGCAGGTGTTACAATCTTTTGAGAGAACTTTTCCTTCGGGACTGACATGCTTGCCATCATGACAACGGAAACACCCCGGATAATACAGGTGCCCGATGTTATTGGTAAAGTATTTCCAGTTGACGCTCATTTCCGGGAAATAGTTCCTGCTGAAAATTTTTTGAACTTCAGCGACTGTGCTATCTATCGCAACTTTACTTGAAGCATACACATCAGGATGATTGGATTTATAATACTCATTGATATACAGCTTGATGCTGTCGAGCCCGGACTGCTTCGTTGTGTAAGGAAATTCAAGCGCTTTCACAGACACGCTCTTCACGTTCGGCAATTTCGGGTCTATCCACCCTAACGCCATAATGTGATTCACCGAACGAGCGGGAGGATGGTAAATATGAGTCGGGCGGTTATGACAATCTATGCAATCCATTCGTCGCTGAAATGAACGCGCAATGGAATCGTCGCTTACTTCAATTTCCGTGCTTCGATAGATTGTTTCTTTTCCATCGGGAGTTCGCGAACGAACCCAGGGAATAATTTGCCGTTCTTTATCTAAGGCGGCATACGTAACCTCATGCGCAATGTTCATGTGCCAGTGAATGCCTGATGTCGGTCCTGCTTCAACGTTCCCGCCCCCAATTTTCATCAAATAATTCAATGTCCATTTTGTGTTTTTATCGTCGGATAAAAAATAGGTGTTCGTGTGTTCTTTTTCATTGAAAAAATGCTTGGGCCAATGGCATTGCTCGCATGTTTGCTGCGCCGGACGAAGGTTCTCGATTGGCGTCGGGATCGGCTTGGGATATTTATTGAACAAGACTGAATAGACTTGATAGCTGCCGGAAAGCTTCGATTTCACAAAATAGCTCGCGCCTGAGCCGATGTGACATTGCACGCAGCCGACTCGCGCGTGGGGTGAATACTGGTATGCAGTATATTCCGGTTCCATTACCGTATGACACGTCTCACCGCAAAACTGATCGGATTCAGTATATTCGTACGCTTTAAAGCTCGTAAATCCCCCGATGCCGAACACCAAAACCGTTCCTGTCGTAAAAAACATAAATGCCGTTCTATGACGAGAATTATTCAAATCAACAATCGGAAGATGAAGCCCATGCGGCTTACCGAGTCGCTCCCGGCGGTGTTCTCGAAGTATGCCCAGCACGACAAACAGCAACCCTAAAAATAAAAACATGGGAAGAATGATAAAGGTAATAATACCCATGTAGGGGCTTGGACTTTCCTCCAATGCTTCTAGGGTCATCAGGAATGCGATAAGCAAAAAGCTGATTCCCGCTATCGCCGCACCTATCAGTGTAATGATATTATAAAAAGAACTTGGAAATATTCGTTTCATGATTGTACAGATTCTTTCTTTCAGTTCTGAAAGTATGATATTGTTACAACAAAAACCATATTAGTATGTTATCGTCATTACTTCGATTAATTCAGCTTGAGGGTCTTTTTCTTTGAGAAAATGAATAAACTCGGAATTGTAATATTCCTGATGCACTTTCTCAAAATCTTGAAGCAGTTGTCGTATCTTTTTCTGCTCAACAACCGTCCTAATGTAATTTACCTGTTCTTTATCATCATAGATTCTGTAATAAAACATATTACCGTTCGTCATTGTTCTTTCCTTTATATTTGTTCTTCGTACTTTGTACTTGGTACTTGGTCATTCGTCATTAGACTTTACACCAATAACCTATTACTTACAACCTACACAAGAATTTTATCCGCATGAAGTAAATCGGAAAACAGCTCGTTCTTAATTGCTTCAGAATTTTTCCTGGCATTAGCGAGTGAATTGACGATATACCTGTTTGCAATAAAAACCTTTCTCGGTTCTGTTTCCGCTTCTTCGAGCAGGAGATAGCCAATATAGAGATAGCTATAGAGTTCAACAAGATCCTTCGCCGCGACATCCTGAAAACTGTTGTCTTTTTTATCAAGGACATATTTCAAGCTATCGAGAAAGAGTTGTCGTATTTCTTTCAAATGATTTGCGAGCTTTGTTAGTCCGCCTTTATACTCTTTTCTCTCTTTCTCTGCAAACAAATCAGCCAAACTATCGTTGATAACGTTTCCTGAAGCCGCGACGATTTGCATCTGCGATGTCCCCTCATAAATATTGGTGATACGTGCATCGCGCACAAGCCGTTCTACGCGAAATTCTTTCATATATCCCGTTCCCCCGTGAATTTGAAGGGCATCGTACGTAATCTTGTTTGCAGACTCCGCTATCACGTATTTCGTCATCGGCGTCAATAAGTTAGCGATTTTAGTAGCTTGTTTCAACCGCGCGTTCTCTTCAGCAAAGGGTTTGCCTTCTGTTTTGAACTTTTCTATCAAATCTTCTAATTTTTCCTTTTCATCAACGCATTTGGCGGTTGAATACAGGAGCGAGCGGTTGCTTTCGAGCATCACGCGCATATCGAGCAATATATTGGTTACCACGGGAATATCATAAATCGGTTTCCCGAATTGCTTCCGCTCTTTTGCATACCGTAACGCCTCTTCATACGCAGCCTGCGAGATGCCCAGCGCCTGGGATGAAACTCCCATGCGCGCCCGGTACATAAGGTCGAGAACGTACTTAATCAGTCCAAACTTCCGGCTCCCGACAAGCTGCGCCGGTGTGTCGTTAAATTGCAACTCACATGTCGGCGAGCCATGAATACCGAGCTTATGCTCGATGCGGCGAACCTTAACGGTCTCATTGCCAAAACAGACAAACATGCTCAAGCCCCTGCCATCTTTTGTTCCCGCTTCCGAGCGAGCAAGAACGAGCAATACTCGCGCGTTGCCATTCGTAATAAATCTCTTCACTCCCCGCAAGAACCATTTCCCTTCATCATTCTGATAGGCATGAAGTTTTACCGCTTGCAAATCCGACCCCGCATCCGGTTCCGTGAGAGCCATTGCGCCGGTATGCTCGCCAGAAGATATTCGAGGGAGAAACTCTTGTCGCTGGTCTTCGTTGCCAAATTTACGAATGGTATCGCCTATATCCTGCAAACCGAAAATATTCATCAGCGAAGCGTCCGCCCGTGAAACCATCTCGACTGCCATCATGTATATTGTAAACGGAAAATTCAGGCCTCCATAGTTTCGCGGAAGTATCATTCCCATCACATCTGCCTGAGAAAGCTGGCGGATATTTTTCTGAGTGCCTGCAGCGTAGGTAACTTTTCCGTCGCTGAATACTGCTCCTTCAACATCAACATCGGCGGCGCGGGAGGCTATAGAGTTTCCGGCTATATCCCCCACAACTTCCAGCACTTTACGATAATTCTCTTTCGCATCCTCGTAATTCACCGGGGCATAGGAGAAATGTTTCGATTGCTCGTAGTTATCCTCTGCCAGCGCGACAACTTCGCCCAAATCAAGCTTGTTAAAATGGAACTGAAGGTCGGAATTTTCTGTAAAGTAATTCGGCATATTCTTACTTCAATACAATTCAGTAATAAAGCTATTATCCAATTTTGAATTTCGAGGCTCGACTCGTAACTCAACCCCCTCAATCCCCCTTCTCTTGCAAGAGAAGGGGGAAGGGGGATGAGTTAGA
>SCUC01000694.1 GCA_004322375.1 Bacteroidota bacterium | reverse complement strand
CGAAATTCATCCCCCGCAGTTCTGTTAAATCGCTCCAGCTTGATGTACCCGATTCCACTATCAATATAGCCCGCGTAGGTCACATTTTTCAATTGGATTTCTTCTCTCATAAGAACAAACGAGAGAGGTTCCGCTTCGCCATCACGCTCAATTTTTATGTGAAGCTCTGTTCCAGTTTCTCCGCGTGTAAGAGGACGCACCTGATTGGGCTTCATTCCTTCCGTTGATTTTCCGTCAATCTCTAAAATCCGGTCGCCCGGCTGCAAGCCTTGCCTCTGTGCTGAGTATCCGTCCATCAATGAAGTAATTGTGAGCTTCCCATCCCTCAAACCGATGGACACCCCGATACCTCCATATTTTCCCGTCGTGATTTGTTCGACTTCGTCCCGCTCGTCTTCCGCGATGAAATTCGTATAGGGGTCTAATCCTGCCAACATACCATCTATGCCGGAGTGCATGAACTTTTCCGGGTCGAGCTCGTCCACGTAGTTGATGGCGATTTCTTTATATACCCGCCCGTAAATTTCAATGCTCTTGTTGATTTTGAAAAAGTAATCTCCCTCAAAAAATTTGAACCCTGCAACCATGCCTGCAATAACCATTGCAAGCGCAAGAACAAAAAATGTAGCGTTATGTTTAAACTGTTTCATCATGATAGCTTGTTACTAAATCGTTGTTGAATAATATCCCAGATAGCATTGTGGACTTGAAGCTTCGGTGGCGTTCCGTCCACAACCACAAAACGAGCGGGTTCTGTCTCCGCGACGGATTGAAATCCCTTGAGAACGCGTTCGTAAAATTCTTTTCCTGAAGACTCCATGCGGTCAATCCCTTTTTTTACTGCCTGCCGCCGTAATAATTCTTCTACCGGCACAGACATAAACACGGTAAGGTCGGGGATTGTTCCTTCCACTGCGACGGAGTTGATTGCCTGAATTTCCTGCAGCGCAATCCCGCGCCCAAACCCCTGATACGCCGTTGTTGAGTCAAAAAACCTGTCGCAGACAACAATGTTTCCTTGTTTCAACGCCGGTTGGATAACCTGAGAAACAAGCTGCGTTCGAGCAGCCGAAAATAAAAACAGCTCAGCTTTGGCTGTCATTTCCGAATGGCGCAAATCTAATAAAATATCCCGTATTTTTTCAGAGATATGCGTCCCTCCCGGTTCGCGGAGATACACCACGGATTTTCCCAGTGCCGTTAACCGGTCAACAAGCAAATTCGATTGCGTCGTTTTGCCGCAGAAATCAAGTCCTTCAAATGAGATAAACATAGAATGAGCAGGTCAATACTTCATCTTCAAAGTAGCCAAAAATGGGAAATTAACCAACTGCAAAAGTATGGGTGTACTGTAGCACGAGACCTTCGAGGTCTGGCAGACCTTGAAGGTCTTTCTCTGATATTAAATCCATTTTTTTTCGTCTTCCTCCAATACTCCACCACTCCAATCCCAACCATGCCTCCGCTTGCGCTTGTAGGTAATTTTGCTTACTTTTTCTTAGGCGATATGACCATTACAACAAAAAAGAAAACCAGCAGCGGCGCGGAACGCAAATATGTTTACGGACCAACAGGTTTGCTCGCCGTTATTGAAAACGGCAGTGCGTATTACCTCTTTAAAGACCATCTCAAATCCACCCACGCGGCGATGAACGGGACAACGGGTGCGGGCGTTGCGTACAATGCCTACAACGCGTGGGGAGAGCTTATGGCATCTCAAACCTCTCCCGACGTGCGGTATAAATATACAGGGCAGGAGTATGCCTGTCCCGCAAGGTTTTTATGCGGGAATGCACAAACCGGCATATACAACTACCGCGCGCTCATGTACGATGAGGAGCTTGGCAGGTTTTACGCGATTGACCCTGTTGAAAACTCGCTGTGGCGAGCAGGTGTGGGCTTCTCCCCGTACAATTATGCTGCCAACAACCCTGTAAGCTTTACGGACCCGAGCGGGAGAGGACCTGTTTGGTATAACGATTATATGGAGGCAAAGGAAGAAGCGGAACAAGAAGAATTTGAAATGCGTCTTGCACGACAAAACGCTGATCAGTGGCGGATGTTAGGGAACGGTGAACCATTTGCAGGGGATGAGTTTTTTTTGGATGCATCCGATGTTATAGAAAATGAGCATATTTGGGCGAGGAGAAGAGAAATTCTTAACTTCATTTTTAGTAATGAAATATTGAGAAAAAATTGGTCAGAAAAACTGGATTTTCCTGAGAAAGGTGAGGAGTTTAATATTTTACAATTTCCTTATTTGATTGACGTGGCCGATAAACATAATGTAAGAATGTTGAATGATGTTAGATTTGATGATAAGCAACTCTATTATTTCAATGAAGTAGCGAGAGGTGTTACTGGAATAAATCCTGATTTTGGGAAAGTAGAAGGCCCCGGAATTCCAGATACTATTACCTTAATTTCACCGGCTCTTTGGGAAAATGGAAATCAAGCTGATTTGGTTTTGACACTCGATCATGAGCTATATCATGTGAATGATATAGTAAATAATAATGTTACAAGTGTTAATGAATATAATGCCTGGAACCACAGTGTTGAAACAATTACGGACAATGCATTTTTTATTATGCAGTATTATGACTATTTCAAACTAAAGAAAGAATATGAAGATATCAGAGATAGATATCGATAGGCAATAAGTTAAATGATGAGGTAATCTATGAAATTCAAAAATTCCTTAGCGATATTAACAATACTAATTTTTTTATATGCGAATAATACACTTTTGTGTCAAAATTCTTCACCACAGGAATTGGAAAGAAATCGACTTATCCATACAAAAGTAAAGAAAATGGAAGTATTTTTCTATTATGGATATAACTATGATTCTAGTGCTAAACATGTACCAATAAATAAGGAAATATTCGAATACAACACAAAAGGCGATAAAGTGCGTTCTGAATATTATACTTTTAACGAAAGCGGGGATTTAGAAAAAGAACCACATACAAGAATATATAGATATGATTCAAAGGGTCTCCTTATTACGACAGAATCTATTGCTGATCGAGACACAATCGAAACAAGTTTCTTCTATAATGAGCGTAACCTTTTAACTTTTGAGTTTACTATAATACATGGAGAGGTATCTTTGGAACCGAGCTTGTTAAGAATGAATTACTACCGATACGATTCCTTGGGGAGGCTTGCAAAGGAAGTAGAGTATGATCTTCCCGGTGTATCAGAAAATATTTCAGGTCTAAAATTAACACATTTCAAAAGTGCAGTTTATGATAGTAGTGGAACTAGGAGAATATGGAATGATAAAGTTACACGATTTAGCTATCAAGAAATGCTATTTCAACAGTTTGAGAATGGTTATATAGAGGGTCCAGGTGGCAAAGGACATGAAGCGTGGGAGTACCGAAAATATGATTCACAAGGATATGTTATAGAGGAAAAACGAGGACTATATCCAGAACCATTCATTATGAAATATCAATTTGATGAAAAAGGAAATCCTGTTGAAAAAACGACTTATTATAAAGGGGAAAGATCAAGTGTTGCGCGTTATCGTTATGAATATTTTGAATGATGTAAGAAGTTATTTGTATGTAAATGTTACACTTTCTCTGCCGTTTTTCTCGTTCCCACGCTCCTGCGTGGGAATGCAACTTCAACGCTCCGCGTTTAACACATAATCAAGAAATTTATGGGTAGAAGTCGCTACAAATTATTTCAAGACGAGGTTCCTCATTTTATGACATGCACGATAGTTCAATGGCTGCCTCTGTTTGGTTTTGAGCGGATTACAACTGTAATTCTTGAGTCGCTTCGTTTTCTTATCAAGGAAGAACGGTTAACGGTTTATGCGTACGTTATCATGGAACATCATCTTCATCTTGTGGCATCTTCCTCACATCTTAGTAATGAAATGGGCGACTTCAAATCCTTTACCGCCCGCACGATTATTGACATGTTAGAGGACCAACATTCCGAGTTTTGGCTATCTCAATTACGCCTACACAAAGCGCGTCATAAAAAGGATAGGCAATATCAATTCTGGCAGG
>SCUC01000693.1 GCA_004322375.1 Bacteroidota bacterium | reverse complement strand
CACAATATGAAAGTGAATATGCTGGTCAATACCGGCTCCTGCTACTTTTCCGAGATTTGAACCGATATTAAATCCATCCGGATGAGAAATTTTATTTAACGCGGATTGCATCTTGTGTAACAAGTGCATTATTTCCAGATACTCCGAATCAGAAAGTTCCGAAAAGTCAGAAGTATGTTTGTAGGGGACAACCATGAGATGCCCGCTGTTGTATGGATAAAGATTCATAATAACGAAACAACGTTCTCCTCGCGTTACTATCAGGCGTTCATCGTCATCGTTTGCTTGAAATGCTTCGCACAGAATACAAGTATTAGGGTCCTTCGGTTGCGAGAAGGTCTCGATATACTTCGAACGCCACGGTGAAAAAAGACGATTCATGTCTCTAAAAAAAATCCGCCATTAGAAATCCTCATTCAGCAATCCACTTATTCTTCGCCTTCAACCCTGTGCTTTTGATATTCAGCTATGATTTTATCGGTGATTTCTCGAGGAACCTCTTCATAGTGATCGAACTGTTGTTTGTGGATACCTCTGCCCTGCGTCATAGAGCGCAGGTTAGTAGAGTACCTGAACAAATCCTTTAACGGCACAGAAGCTTTAATCACCTGATTTGCTCCATCGGTATCCATTCCCAGGATTTTCCCGCGCCGTCCTGAAATATCTCCCATGACGTCTCCCATATACTCTTCGGGAACAGTTACCTCGATAGTGTAAATTGGCTCTAATAAAATCGGTTTTGCCTCTACAAAGCCTTTCTTAAATGCCATACGTCCTGCAATTTTAAATGAATGTTCGTCAGAGTCCACATCATGATACGAACCATAAAACAATGTAACCTTAACGTCAACCACCTTGTATCCCGCTACAACTCCCCCTTCCATAGATTCTTTAATACCTTTTTCCACGGCAGGGATAAACCTGCCCGGTACAACGCCGCCAACAATAGCATCTTCAAACTCGAATCCCGAGCCGCGAGCCAGTGGTTCAATCTTAATAAGAACGTGCCCGTATTGGCCCCGACCTCCAGTTTGCTTTTTGTGCTTATATTCAACTTCGTTAGCGCGGCCTTTCACAGTTTCACGATATGGAATTTTCGGCTCAACCATATCAACATCCACGCCGTATTTTGCTTTCAAGCGCTTTGTAATAATTGTTAAGTGAAGCTCGCCTTGACCGCTTAATACCGTTTGATGTAATTCAGGGTCAACCGTCACAATAAACGTCGGGTCTTCTTCGTGCAACGAGTGGAGTCCCGTGGCAATTTTATCTTCATCACCTTTTGCTTTTGAAACAATCGCCATACTGATAACAGGTTGCGGGAAAACAACCTTAGGCAGCATAACAAAAAATGCCTTGCTGCTCAGTGTGTTATTTGTATGTGTATCCTTCAGCTTAACTACTGCGCCAATATCCCCGGCGACGAGCTTTGCCACCTCTTTTCTCTCTTTTCCATTCATCACATAGAGCTGCGCCATTCTCTCGAATTTACCATTGGTATTGTTTTGCATATCGAGTCCCGGGGCAATCGCACCTGAATACACCCGGAAGAACGAAAGCTCTCCGACATGTGGTTCCGAAACCGTTTTGAAAATAAACATAACAGGTTCACCCGATACCGTACATGGAACGTTCACCTCTTTTCTGGCTTCAGGAGTCGAACCCTGAAGCTCACCTGTAACTGCTCCCATTTCCGATGGGTTAGGGCATGAATCTACGATAAAATCGAGGAGCGATGCAGAGCCGATGTTATGAGATCCTGCGCTGCAAAATAACGGGAATAGTTTACGAGAGCGAATCCCGCTTCGCAATCCCTGGGTTAATTCATCAGGGGTTAATGTGCCGCTTTCGAAAAACTTGTTCATAAGCTTCTCGTCGGTTTCAGCCACTTTCTCAATGAGCTCCTCATTCATTTTTTCTGCTTTTGCCTTTAACTCGGCGGGGATATCTGCTTCGACGTACTTCCCTTTGCCGTTGTGTTCGTACTTGAGCATCTTCATTTTTAAAACATCAATAACAGACTCAAACGTCAATCCTTGATGAACAGGGAATTGAACCGGTACAACGTCATGCGAAAACCGTTCTTGAGCCGATTTTAAGACCTTTTCAAAATCGGCATTTTCATTTTCTAATTTATTGACGACAAAAACTACTCCGTTATTATTTTCTTTTGTATATCTCCAAACGATTTCCGTACCAACTTCAACACCCTCTACCGCTTTTAAGAGAAGAAGAGCTGAATCCGTCACTCGAAGCGAGCATTTTACTTCTCCCGTAAAATCAGCATACCCCGGGGTATCGAGAAAATTAATTTTCATTCCTTTCCACTCGCACGTCAGCAACGATGCATTGATGGAATTTTTTCGTTCGATTTCATCATTGTGGTAATCCGAGACTGTATTTCCTTCCTCCACCCTTCCCATGCGGTTGATTGCGCCTGCCGTATACAGCAACGCTTCAGCGAGAGTGGTTTTGCCGGAACCTGCATGACCTATGATTGAGACGTTTCGAATTGATTCGGTTGGATATTCTTTCATGACGTAATTGTTTCCTTGTTCAGAATTAAGTTGTAAAAATAAAATCAGTGATGCTGTTAGAAATGATTAAATTTGTCGCCCCCGACGGTGACCGGTATCGGTAAGTAGGATAGCCTGAGAGCTATTCCTGTGTTGGTAAACGTTCGTTCTCTCGTTTCCCTCACCTCTTTCCCCTCATCGTAGAAATGAGGGGGGTAAAGAGGTGAGGCAAATTCCTTGCCGCTGCATTGTAACATCCGTTTCATACGTTAGCTCCGAACGCGATCCACTATCCCTCGAATGCCTCTCACCATCGCCGACAGGATATCAAGCGCTTCATAAATCGGCTGTTGAATTTTTGCCTGCAAACGCTCCTGGAAATCTACAACATTATCAGCTATGCCCTTAATAGAAGAAATGGTCTGTCCAACCATTTCAAATTGTTCTTCCATTTGAGAGGTAACGTTTTTCACTCTCGTGGTAATGACCTCGAGATTTTCAAATACCGGAATAGCTTTTGAGCTAATTTCTTTTATACTATGTTCGATCTGATTAAGAATATCTTTTATTCTGACAATCGTAACAATCAAATAAACGCTTAAGATTGAAACGCACGCCAGGGCAATAATCTGCATTACCACTAACAATGATTCCACAGGATTTCCTTGCGATTGTAAATTGAATAAGTGTTGTCGGATTATCCGTTTTCTTTTTTATATGTTTCCACTCCGGAGCGAAACGCCGCGCTAACTTTTTTTGTTTCTTCGCCCGCTCGTTCGCGTGCCGTAGAGATCAGCTTGTCGGCATCGTCAAGCAGATGGCTTGCCTGCTCTTTTGCGTCAGTGATGATTTGGTCGGAGCGTCGTTTCCCTTCATTAATTATATCTGCAGCCCTTGTGCGCGCGAGACGGAGCTTTTCAGATACCTCATCTTTCAAATCATTTGCTTTGTCCTTGATGTCGCGGCGGAGTTCTTTTCCGCTTTTCGGAGCGTAGAGCAACGCTACTACAGCCCCGACAACTGCACCAGCCACAAATCCAATCATCAAGCCTTTTGCCATTCCGTTATGTTCTTCAGCCATGGGTAAATTCTCCTAAAATGAAAAATTGAAATTTCTTGAAAGTAGCTACAAAATGAATAAAAAACAAAAAGAGTCAAAAACATTCTTTTCTTATCCTTAGGATTGTTGCCGTTGTCAGAAAACCATAATGAGAGGCTGTCCAAAAAAAACGTGGTATCCTAAGAAAACAAGAAAGAAAGGGTGTTGAATTGTGTTTGACGACTTAACCTTATCCATCAGCATTTTTGGTTTCAGAATTTGGCTAAATTTCCTCTTGGGACTTCACCGCGATAAATCGCCGGTCAGGCAAAGACCCGCCTACTCCTTGTAGAGTAGGGAATGACACAATGAGGAATTTTCAGACAATTTCTAAGAGCCACAGAGGAACAAGTAACAAGTTTTTATTGGTCACATCAAACTTTTTTATACCCTTGTTCTTATGCTTGTCCGTTCATTAATGAATCACATTCAACAGCAAAACTCCTTGTTACAGACCTTCAAGGTCTTAACAACCTTGAAGGTCTTTTCAAACAAAATGTTATACTAACGTTTCTTCTTTTTATGCCGCATCTTGCGCAATCGTTTTTTTCGCTTATGCGTTGACATTTTACGTCGTAAGCGTTTCTTTCCACTTGGCACAGTTAGGTCTCCTAATTATGGATTATTGAATGTATGTTGTTGAATTAACATTTGAGCTTTACGTCCTGTTTCCGAAGTCGAGTCAATGGCAATGCACTTCTTAAACCACTCGCTCGCTTCTTCCATTTTCCCAACATGCAAATATACAATACCGAGATTGAATGTTGCAAATTGATGGCTGGGATTGTAGTTCAAGGCTTCCTTCATCTCCTTTTCCGCGAGAGTGAGGTATTCATGATGCTTGATTGAGTCCAGCCGGGAAAGCTCGAAGTACGTAACTCCTAAATCTACACGGGCGTTCACATCTGCCGGTTCTAAGGCAAGGTATCGCTGATACATTGTGGATGCCTGTACAAATTGTCTTGTATCGTAAAGAGCATTAGCAAATTTGAGTACGGTCTGTTTATCA
>SCUC01000692.1 GCA_004322375.1 Bacteroidota bacterium | reverse complement strand
CCCATGGGGCTGTCTCAAAAGTTGCAGAAAGTAGAGTCCGATTCGTAATCGGACGATTAAACAATATAAATTATTCAAAATTCGTTATGTCCATTTGCGAAATGGACTCTACCTTGTACTTTTGGGGCAACCTCGGTTTCCGCCACTTTGAAAAGTTTGAAAAACCCCTAGGTAATTTCAAACTTTTCAAAGTGTAGAGGCGAGGCGACCTCGCCCCTACCCCCAAAAAAAACGCCAAATGACGAATAGAAGCTCTTGTAAAACCAATAGAACTCCCTACGGGTCTTTGACCGACTTCTGCTCTTTTTTTATAGAACATAGCGTGAAAACAATATATATTCCATAAGAGGATAGAAGTCGGGGTTCTTTCCCATGGGGCTGTCTCAAAAGTTGCAGAAAGTAGAGTCCGATTCGTAATCGGACGATTAAACAATATAAATTATTCAAAATTCGTTATGTCCATTTGCGAAATGGACTCTACCATGTACTTTTTGGGGCAACCTCGGTTTCCGCCACTTTGAAAAGTTTGAAATACCCTAAGGAGTTTTCAAACTTTTCAAAGTGTAGGGGTGAGGTCACCTCGCCCGTACCTGAAAAAACACGCATATCCCACATCCCACATCTCATATCGAAGTAAGGTTGCAAACCCCCCAAATTTTCAGTAACTTGTCATAGTCCTCTTCCGTACACAATGGAGAGGATTATGCGTTTTTATGGGAAAAACTAAAAATATTTGCATTCTCGGCTCCACGGGGTCAATCGGGAAAAACAGCCTTGAGGTGATTGCCCGGTTCCCGGAATTGTTCCGTCCCGCTTCCCTCACGACCAATTCAAACATTGATTTGCTTGAGCAACAGATTGCCCGGTTCAAGCCGCAACGAGTCGGCGTTCTGAACGAATCCGCCGCGAGCGAGTTGAAAAAACGGCTAAACGGCTCGGTTGAGATGTTTTGCGGAGCGGAAGGATTACAGGAACTGGCGCGAGCGGAGGAAACCGATATTCTCATCAACTCCCTTGTCGGGTTTGCAGGATTGAAGCCGACTATTGAAGCTATCAAGAAGGGCAAAACCGTCGCTCTGGCAAATAAAGAAACTCTTGTTGTCGCAGGCGAGCTGATTACCGCACTGATACAAAAGCATCATGCAACGCTCATTCCCATAGATAGCGAGCATAGCGCGATTCTTCAATGCCTTGCCGGGGAGAACCCGGAACATATTTCGCGACTCATGCTCACGGCTTCCGGCGGACCGTTCCTGCATCTCGATAACGCCGCGTTTGAAACTATTAGCGTCGAAGCGGCGTTACAGCATCCGAACTGGAATATGGGAAACAAGATAACGATTGATTCCGCGACGCTGATGAACAAAGGATTGGAAGTAATTGAAGCGCACTGGTTGTTCAACCTGCCGCTGGAAAAGATTGAAGTCGTCATTCATCCGCAATCCATCATTCATTCGATGGTGGAATTCATTGACGGCTCGGTGAAAGCCCAGCTTGGCATTCCCGATATGAAGCTGCCGATTCAATACGCGCTTACGTATCCGGAGCGGTTATCCGCGCCTCACCCGCGCATAGATTTCGTCAAGCTGCGCGAGATGACATTCTTCGCGCCGGATACGGAAAAGTTTCCCTGCCTGCGGCTCGCGTACGACGCAATGCGGAAAGGCGGAACAGCCCCTGCAATTATGAACGCGGCGAACGAAATCGCTGTTGAATTATTTTTGAAGAAGCGAATCGGCTTCACGCAAATTCCCCGGCTCATTGAGCAGGCGTTGGAAGCTATTCCTGTTCATCCCGTCGCATCGCTTGAATCTGTCATCGAAGCGGATTCCACTGCGCGAAAATTTGTTTTATCATCCTTTAATAGCCCACGACTTTAGTCGTGGGTGGAAAAATTAAATCTCAATGGAATTTCTCAGCACAATATTTTATACCGTAATAACCCTCGGCGTCCTGGTGTTTATCCATGAGCTGGGTCATTTTCTTGCCGCCAAGCTCACCGGGATGCGGGTGGACGTTTTTTCAATCGGGTTTCCTCCCCGCGCATTCGGCAAGAAAATCGGCGAGACCGATTATTGCATCTCGTGGATTCCTCTCGGCGGGTATGTGAAAATCGCCGGCATGGTGGACGAGAGCTTCGATACCGAGTTTGAGAATCGCGAAGTCCAGCCGTGGGAGTTCCGCGCCAAACCGCTCTGGGCGCGCTCGATTGTCATCTCCGCAGGCGTTATTATGAACTTGCTTCTTGCCGTTGCAATCTTCTGGGGAATTCATTTCTCGCGCGGAAAATTTATCGAAGAGACAACTGAGGTTGGGTACGTTATCGAAGGAAGCGTTGCAGAGCAAGCAGGGCTCCGGGCAGGCGATAACATCTCTTCCATTGACGGAACTCCCGTCACCCATTGGGGCGAAGTCCAGGAAGCTCTCTATTTCAACAACATCGGCAACGACCACCGTGTTGCCGTCGAGCGCATGGGAATTACAAAGGAGTTCACAGTTCCTTCTATAATTCTGACCGACTCAACACGCGACGGCATCGGTATTATCGAAGCGCACATCGTCGCGGTGATTCAATCCGTTGAGATCGGCAAGCCGGCTGATAAGCTCGGCTTGGCTCCCGGCGATATTATGGTATCTATCAACAACGCACTTGTACCGACAACGCAGGAAATCATCAAAACTATTCGCGCAAATGCAGGAAAAGAAATCACGGTTCAATGGAAACGAAACGATTCGCTGCTCACGGGAACGACTACCGTTTCCGAAGCGGGGAAAATCGGCATCAGCTTAGGAAGCATCTACACCGGTCCCTCGCGACGGATAGAGTACTCGTTCTTTGAAGCGCTCTCACAAGGATTTCGCGAAGTAATAAAAGTTGTTGATTTAATTATTCAGTCCATCGGCAATATTATCTACGGCAATGCGACGGTGAAAGAATCGTTCGGAGGTCCCATCCGTATCGCTCAGATGGCTACTCAGTCCGCAGAATACGGCATCGCGAGCTTTCTTACCTTCATGGCTATGCTCAGCGTCAGCCTCGCCGTGTTAAATATTCTCCCCATCCCTGCGCTTGACGGTGGACATCTCGCCATTATGATTTACGAAAAAATCACGCGGAAAGAACTCTCCGTGAAGGTCAAGCTGGGAATTCAAAAGGTTGGATTCGTTCTCCTCCTTGCATTTATGGCGTTTGTCATTTATAATGATATCGCGAGCTTTTAGTTCCGGCGACCATGAGCAAGAAGGAATGAACTATGTCACCCTTTCAGGGTTCTAATATTGATTTTTTAATGTACTATAAAAGTTCCACCCCTTTCGGGGTTGAAAAAAACAATCCCGAAGGGATGAGATTATTGTAGTAAGGTTCAAAAATAATAATGAAACCCTGAAAGGGTGATATAATTAGTTTGTAGTAGCCGATCACCGGATCGGCAATTAAGGTATGCACTGTTTTTTGAAATTATAAGACAGTTCTCTATAATGTATCATATCAATCAGAGGCAAAATATCCTGAGTGAGTGTAATCACTCGAATTGTCTTAAAAAAATCGTTTTTTGTAGTTGTCTTTAGTCCAGCTTGTAATTATAAGGAAACTATAGTATGTCATTCCATCAAAATAAACAATGGCGTCGAGGAGTATTCGCTCTTGCGCTGAGTTTTTTGCTTCTGTACGGGCTACTGCCCGCGCAGCCATGTACGCCTTCACTTGCGCAACCGATATGCGTTACCGAAACTCATGCTTCGCTCGACCAACTTACCATCGGCGATATTGATTTCGAGAACTTCGGCAGCTCGCATTGGTTTTTTACCCTCAATATCAATTCCTTTGTCGAGCCGTTGAGCGTTCGCCTGGTTGTGAGCGTTGACATTACGTTAGCCTCGGAATCGTTCCCGAATGCCGTCAACTTCAGGACGCTGCCGTTCAATACCCCCCAAACAATCAGCAATCTTGATATTGGCAAAAACGGCTCTATTAAAACCGAGTCGTTTGAATTCAGCGAAGAGGCGAAAAATCGAATTAAGGATATCGCTCTGGCAACCGGAAGGCTTCCCTCCGGAACCTATACATTTAATATTCGGGTGGAAGATGTCACTAACGTTGCAGCGTATGATGAGAAACAAATTATTCTCACGCTCCAAAACTTTTCCCGCATCGAGCTTCTCAGCCCGCTGAACAACAGCGATGTGCCGACAACGTTCCCCCTCTTCCAGTGGCAGTATGATGGCGACAATGTTGAGCTATCAGTATATGAAAAGCTTTCCCATCATCAATCGAATGAAGAAGCGTTAACCGGAACCCCATATCTCGTCATTCGTTCCGGCGAGCCGGGATTACCCGAAGGCGTCAGAACGTTTCAATACCCTCCATCCGGGGTACGCGCGATCGAACTTGGAAAAACGTACGTCTGGGCAATCCGGTCTATCTCCTCTGGGACAGGCGGAAGCGATGCAGGGTTGAATAGCGAAGTCTGGGCGTTTACAGTTTCCGGCACAGGCGGCGGCGCGAACGATGATTATGCAGAGCAGCTCATCACAACGGAACAATTAGCAGAGGAGCTGAACGACATCCCCGGCATTGATGCGGAAGCATTGAAGAAATTTTTGGAAGATTACCGGATGACGGGGGCGTTTTATGTTAACGGTCAGCTCATTTCGCTTGCCGAGATGCGCCAGCTTCTTGCCGACCTTCTCGCGAACCCCGACCGCATCATCGAGCTAAAAGTTATTGACTAACAATAACATAAAAAGGAATTGAACCATGAAAAGAACTCTCATCGCATTTACTCTCCTGGCATTGGCTGGCTTGTTTCTCGTCGGAACTTCCGGCGCAGCCGATAAATCTATAGCGCTTGCCGTGAAAATCATCCGCGACGTCTCCCGGAAAACCGAAACAATAGACTGGACGGCGGCGAAAAAAGGAGAAATGATTTATTCGGGAGACCACGTCCGCACCGGCGAGCGTTCCATCGCGATTGTTAAATTCACCGATAACAGCATCCTCCGCGTGCGCGAAAAATCGGAACTTCAAGTTTTGGGCGAACAGCAGGACGGAACGCTTCAAAAAAACGTGCATCTCACCAAGGGTGAATTTTCCTTCGATATTCAGAAACAAGAAAACGAAAAATTTATCTTTACCTCTCCAACATCCGTTGCCGCCATCCGCGGAACCGCAGGAACGATGACCCGTCTCGATAGCGGCGATATTGTCATTGTCCTCGAAGGGTTGGTGAATCTTCTCAACACGTTCTCCAATACCTCGCAGGATGTCGGTCCCGGACAGACGGGATTTTCCTATGATGACGGCAGGATAGTCATCCGGGAATCAACGTCGAACGAAGCCAATGGCGCGCGGCGCGCGGTGAATTCAGCGAACGGTTCGGGAAAAGAAAACCTGCTCGATATCGAGGTACAAGATGAACAAAACAACAAAAAGCGTTTGCGCATCAGGTACAGAGATTAAGCGCAGTACAATACCATACTAATTGATTGATTGTTCCACTACTCTCATATTATTCCTATGAAAACTCTGCTACAACGATTAATGGTTGCTTGCTGCTTGATGATACTCGCTTCTACGGCGGTAGTTGCTCAGGTAAGCGATAAAATACTTTCTGTGAATGTTAACGAGGCTCACGAAGGCAGGCCGGTTGAAGTCCGCGCTGAGCTTGCGAATGCCGTTAGCGTCAACCAGATGTTTATTAACTATCGCTTCGCCGGCGCAAGCGATTTCAAGCGCATTGAAATGACGATTACGGGAAACTCCGCTACGGCAACGATTCCGGGCGAAGATATCGTGCCGAATGAAGTCGAATACTATTTTGTCATGACGATATTACTCAAAGACAGCTACGATACCTACCCGGCGGAAAATCCGAAGAACAACCCGTTTCGTTTCATGGTTCACCCAGCCGCGCCCAAAGAACGTATGGTCATATTTCTCAGTCCCGACACAAGCAGAACCGTTTCTGCGGATGATTTGATAATTGCGTTTTCGTTAAAAAACGTCAGCCCGCTTATTGATCTTTCAACCATGAAGCTCTTCATAGATAGGCAAGAAGTTACAAAAGCCGCGTCAATTGCCGATAGCCTTATTACCCTCGACCCGCAAAAGATTGACCAGCCGCTCGAAAACGGCGACCATCTCTTCCGCATAGATTTATTTTCGAAAAAAGGACAGCTCTATTACACGCAAACATTAAAGTTTACCCAGGGTCCGCTTTTCTCGTATGAAGAACAACCTTCAAAATTCTTGTACAATGTCAGCGCGCAGCTTGAATCCCGCCACGAACGATTTTCAAATTCATGGAAGCCGTACAACCGCGGCTTGTTGAATGTTTCCACCCGGAGGGGTGAGCTTACGCTCACCGGACGCGTCTTTGTCTCGAACGAAGAAAAATCTGACCGACAGCCGGTCAACAGATACTTCATTGAAGCGAACTCCCCCTGGCTTCGCGTTGCGTACGGCGACGATTACCCGGTCTTCCCAAGCCTCATCATGAGCGGCAAACGGTTACGCGGACTCACATCCAATTTGAAACTAGGCTTCTTCAACACGGATTTTGCATGGGGCGATGTGATGCGAACGATTGATGGCGAGGTAGTGAGAGTGTTTCCTGTTGACAGCCTCCAGTATGTGCAGCAGGATATAAACCGTCCTGATGCTACCGGAGCGTTCGCTCCTTACGATACGCTGAACGGTGTCGTCCGATGGGCTGAATACAGGTACGGAACCTACAAACGCAACCTCATGGCTCTCCGACCGAGCTTCGGAAGCGGCGAATCCTTTCAGCTTGGATTTACCTATTTGAAATCGAAAGATGATGTCGGTTCCCTCAAGTACGGCATCAAGCCGCAGGAAAATTTGGTGCTTGGTTCGGATTTGTTTATCGGCGCGCTCGATCGTAAGCTGCAAATCACGGCGCAAGGAGCGGCAAGCATCTATAATACCGACATTGCAAAGGGCGATATAACCGATGCAGAGATTGATTCCCTCTTCACCGAAGCAGATTCTACGGAGCAACGTGATGACTTCCGGAGAATCCGCGACATTGTTTCCAGGTTTATTACCGTCAACCAGAATCTTGTTCCCCTCTCAATTGATAAAATTAATTCCATGCTGTCGTATGAAGGCGGTATCTCCCTTGATGCGTTTGATAATTTCATCAAAGGAACTTATTTATATCACGGAAGCCAGTTCAAGTCATTCGGGCAAACATACATACGAACCGATGTAAGAGGCTTTAATATTTTCGACCGTTTGCGACTTCTCAAGAATCAGGTATTCCTCTCCGGCTCGTATGAACGCCTGGAAGATAACACCGACGACACCAAGCTCGCGACAACAACATTTTCTAACTGGAATGGAAGCATTGCCTATTACCCGCGTTTCAACTTCCCGAATATTACTGTCGGATATGGCCAACATTCTACATCCAATGGCTTGAATGGTTTGAATCCCAGCGGTCCAGATAGCGTGAAAGCGCGAACAGCGAGAGAAGATTTGACCAACAGGTATTTCGTTCAGCTTGGCTATGAATTTATGGCTTTCGCCCGTCACAATGCCACGTTTAATCTCAGCAGCTCGAACTCCGACGACGAGACATACAACAATTTTGACGCCCAAACCATGGTGGTCTCGACAATGTTCATTTCCACGTGGCAATTTCCACTGCAATCAACCGTTGGACTATCGCTCAGCAACAGCAAGCTGCCAAACGCTCTCCAGCCCGGAACGCAACGCGATTTCGATTATACAACGCTCACGCTCGGAGCGCGCTATCGCCTGCTGAATGAACGGTTGCGGCTTTCCGGCTCTTACATGCCGACCTTTGGAGACGTCGAGCGCAATCTGCTCGTCTTCTCCGCAGATTACAGCATCCTCAGCAACCTCGTCGCGACCTTCGAAGGAAGCATCATTGACAACGCCAACGGCTACACCGACTCGATTGTCAGCTTCTTGCTGAAATATAATATGTAATTGTTCTACCTGGCACGCACCTCTGGGGTGCGTGGCATGTGACTTCCAAGATGTGCAACTGTTGTCGCGTTTAATGTATGAGAATTGCATATTTACTTTAGACTTCGTACGTTAATAGTGTGCTTCTAAAAAAATGTCGCTATGAAAACAATAACACTTGAACTGCCTGATGAACTTCTCGATGCCGCAGGATTATCTTCCGATAATGCTCAGTTGCATTCACTGAAGCTTATCGTTCTAGAGCTTTTTCGTGAAAACGCCATTTCTCTGGGAAAAGCAGCAGAACTCTGCAATGTTTCGATAGATGAATTTATGAATTTCGCCGCATCCCGTCGTGTCCCGCTTCATTATACCGAACAAGACCTTGAAGAAGACCGCACACAATTACGTCGCATCTTTTTGTGATTGTCGTCTCCAACGCCTCTCCGCTTATCTCTCTCTCAAATGCAGGAGTTCTTTTCGTCTTACAACAACTTTTCGGAACAATACATATTACTCAGGAAGTCAACCACGAAATTCACCCCTCTCCTCATGTAACTGAAAAACCTGTTATCAATGCGGAATGGCTTATCGTCAAATCACTATCGAATCCCGCGCGTCTTGACGAATGGAGTTCGCAATATCGTCTTGGAAAGGGAGAGCTTTCTACCATTCTTTATGCTAAAGAATGTTCCGCAAATCTTGTTTTGTTAGATGAGCGTAAAGCGCGTACGCTGGCAAAATCACACAATCTTCCTCTTGCAGGTACTATCGGTATTCTGGAAGAATCGTACCGGCGAGGCTTTCTCACTGACCTACGCTCTGCTTATCTACACTTGCTTGACACAGGAACTTACATTGACAAGAAAATATTAGAACACAGTTTGATAAAAATTGCCTCAACTAAATTATAACATCAACCATTGTAGTTCCTAAAAATAGGAACTCTCCCCAAAGAAAATTATATTCACATCATTCAAAATTTCCCCATCAACAATGAACATGAATGATGACATTCGTCGGAAGTTCTTTCACTAAGGGCAGCGATTCGGTACCCGGCGGAACTTCGCGCAGCAGGCTCAAGCAGCTCCTTCTCGGGTGCAGCCTTGCCTTGCTTGTTATCATTCTCACGCAAGATGTGCTGTTCGAATTTACTCCGCTCAACCGGCTTGAGCTTTCTACCATAGATTTCCGCTTCCGCCAGAGGGGTCCTCTCGCCATGCCTCCCGAATCGCTCGATGTCGTTATCGTCGAAATTTCAAATGAATCGTTCAAAACACTTCCGGAAAAATATCCATTCCCGCGTTCCTATTACGCGCGGCTTGTTCGCAATCTGACTCGCGCCGGAGCGGTCGCCATCGGGTTCGACATTATTATGGAAGAACCGGACGAACACGGTTCTGTTCATGACGATGATTTTCGCCGTGCCATATGGGAATCGAACATTGTCGCGCTCGGTGGAAAAACGGAAATCGGGAATC
>SCUC01000691.1 GCA_004322375.1 Bacteroidota bacterium | reverse complement strand
TCTTTCTATTGCTTAACTTAACATAGCCCTTTAAAAATATAGGATTTTAAACACAAAAGGCAAAATAATTAACATTGCTTTGCTGTTATTTCTTAACGCTTCTATTGGGAATCTTACCAACCACGAAGAATGATTCCCGTTAAAATCCCACGGGAATGACACCCATCCGAGGCATCCTAATGCCAAATGACATTTTGAAAACTTGTCCCTTCCCGATAAAACCCCGATATTCTTTCTCCTATGCAATCCATCAAACGTATTCTGTTATCCAGAATGAAATTCATCGGCGATGTTGTGCTGACCACGCCGGTTATTCGTGCAGTGCGCGAACAATTCCCTGAGGCGTATATCGCGTACCTAGGGGATAAAGAGGCAGTTTCGCTGCTTGAAGGAAATCCCTGTTTGAATGAAATCATTCCGTACGATTTTTCAAAACCCTCTTTGTTTGAGTCGCCCCGCGTAATATTTCAATTACGGAAGAGAAAATTCGATGCTGTGGTTGATTTGTTTTCTAATCCCCGCACTGCATTGTTAATGTATGCAAGCGGCGCGCCAATTCGTATTGGAAAAAAATCGGAGGGAAGAGGAAATCTCTATACTCATCAAATAGAAGATGACGGCAAGCCAAAGAGCGCGATACAATTTCATTATCAATACGTCAAGCCGCTAGGGGTTGAGCCGACGCAGTTTAACACTGAAATTTTTCTTACCGATATTGAAAAGCGAGAAGCGAAACGATTTCTCCAATGGCAATTTGAGTCGGATGAATCATGCGCTCCGCAATCATACGCACAACAGCCCATCATCGGCATCAATCCGGGGGCAACGTGGCCCGCTAAAATTTGGCTCAGGGAGCGTTTTGCGGGACTTGCGTTTCTTCTTACAAAGCATCTCAATGCCCGCGTTGTTCTATTTCAGGGTCCGAAAGATAAAACGCTTGCTGAGGAAGTAGCGAAGCTCTCGCTTGCGAATGTTTCCGTGCTTCCCGTTATGCAATTGCGGCAGCTTGCGGCGGCGCTATCCCAGCTTTCACTCTATATTACAAACGATAACGGCACAATGCACATCGCCGTTGCGACTGGAACAACAACCATCGGTATTTTCGGACCGGGCGAGGAAAATATTTGGTTTCCCTATTCACCTCCTCATCTTGCGTTGAGAAAAAATGTTCCTTGCCATCCCTGTCACTTAGATTTTTGCAATCTTCCCGGTGATGAGTATATGAAATGTATGAAAAAGCTTTCTGTTGATGAAGTATTCTTGGAAGTGAAAAAACGTCTTTTAGTTGACGGTTGACAGTTTTATGGTTGGAAAAGATTTCAGGGTTCAAGCTTACAGCCCGAAGGGTTTCATGCTTCAGGTAGGCACACACACCGCTAGCTAAGACCTGAAATCCTAAGGGCTATACGCCTCAATCTTGAAACTCGAGACAATTCCTCACACCTGAAACGTGAGACATGAAACTTGAAACTCTTTGTAAAGAGACGTTTTTTCCCGATATTATTAGCCATTTAACTATTGAACACTATTTCCTCTGGAGAAACAATGACTACTATTATTGATGTTTACAGTCGCGAGATATTAGATTCACGCGGCAATCCTACCATTGAAGTTGAAGTATTATTAGAATCGGGCATTACCGGGCGCGCTGCGGTGCCAAGCGGAGCATCCACCGGAGAGCGTGAAGCGCTCGAGCTTCGCGACGGCGACAAGAAACGTTATAACGGCAAAGGCGTTCAAAAAGCAGTGAAGAATGTCAACGATGTTATCGCTGAGAAAATCATCGGCTTTGATGCCACTGATCAGGTCGGCATTGACATGATGATGTGCACGCTTGACGGCACGGATACGAAAGCAAAGCTCGGTGCAAATGCGATTCTCGGCGTATCCCTTGCGGCGGCAAAAGCGGCAGCGGAAGCGTTACAGCTTCCCTTATACCGTTATCTCGGCGGCGTGAATTCGAAAGTGCTTCCTGTGCCGATGATGAATATTTTAAATGGCGGCAAGCACGCGGATAATAACGTTGACCTGCAGGAGTTCATGATTGTCCCCACCGGAGCAAAAAGCTTTGCCGAAGCCCTGCGGATGGGAACGGAAGTGTTTCACTCTCTCAAATCTGTCTTGAAGAAAAAAGGGTACAACACTGCTGTAGGCGATGAAGGCGGCTTCGCCCCCAGCCTAAAATCAAATGAGGAAGCGCTGGAAGTGATTCTTGAAGCAATCCAGAAAGCCAGCTACAAGCCGGGAAAGGATATTTATCTTGCTCTTGATCCCGCTTCGAGCGAGATGTGGCAAAACGGAAAATACCTGTTTTACAAATCGGACAAGAAAACAAAAACCCCTGAGCAGATGGTGAAGTTTTATGAACAATGGGTGAAGAATTATCCCATTATCTCGATTGAAGACGGGATGGCGGAAAACGATTGGAAGGGGTGGGCAATGCTGACGGAAGCGATTGGAGATAAAACCCAGCTTGTCGGTGATGACGTCTTTGTTACCAATACGGAAATTCTTGCCAAAGGAATTGTGCAGGGTGTCGCGAATTCTATTCTCATTAAAGTCAACCAAATAGGAACGCTCACGGAAACGCTTGACTGCATTGAGCTTGCAAAGCGAAATGGTTATACGACCGTTATCAGCCACCGCTCAGGTGAGACGGAAGACACGACCATTGCGGATATTGCTGTAGCAACGAACGCGGGACAGATTAAAACCGGCTCTGCGAGCCGCACCGACCGGGTTGCCAAGTATAATCAGCTTCTTCGGATTGAAGAGGAGCTGGGTACAACTGCGATTTTTCCCGGAATGGACGCGTTCTAATAAATACATGAAGTTATCTATCATTACTCACATCAGGCTGGCAGCCCACGATTTAAAACGTGGGCTGCTTTCCTTATTCATTATTCTATGTCTTTTCTTCGTTCCTTGCTATTCACAGGATGAAGATTCATCGTCAGTTTCTGATGTTGTAACATCATTGTTCCGAACAGAGCAGCCGAAGATTGGTTTATTGGCTCAAATGTCGGGCTATATTATAGACCGCGGAACGACACTTGAAATCAATGGTGTTGGAAACAAATTTCGATTATTCCTTACAGGCTCATTTGCGCGAAAGTTTACGTATATAATTCAGGGAGATTTTCTTGAGGAATATCATCTTCTTGATCTGAAATTTTCATATATTTATCGAGAGTATTTGACTATTGATTTCGGCAGGTTCAAAGCGCCGTTTGGAAAAGAATTTTTGATTAAGGATGAAAATCTTTTGTTTATTGATAGGTCGAGGGTTGCTTCAAAAGTCGGCCCTAACAGGCAAGATGGAATCCAGCTTCGCGGGAAGTTTTTCGATGGACATGTGACGTATAGAACAGGGGTCTTTGGAGGAGAGGGGACACTATTTAAATCTCAAAAAATTTCTTTGTACTCCGGGCGTATCACCGCATCAATGAATACCTCCGATGATGTAATGCTCGCGGTAGGATATAGTACTGCTTATTCCGAAGACCCGATGGATGTATTTGCTGCGGGATTTTCTTCAGGTTATTCGGGGGATACGCGCAGATTTTGGGGAACCGATGCCAGGATTGAATTTGGTCCATACTGGGTGGAAGGAGAATACCTTACGTTGTCCGGGGGCTCATATTTTCTTCCTGAAGGCGCGTATATTGATGTGGGAAAGAACTTCGGAAGCACATTTAGCGTAGCGGCTCGCTTAGATTGGTTCCAAGAACAAGTTTATTTTCTTTCGCGACCAGAAGAGCTTCGTATTGATCGAAGTTATCTTATCGGCTTGAACTGGTACCCTGAGCCCGGACTGAAATTCATGCTGGATTTCCAGCATTATCCTGATTCGAGGGTCTCAGTGGTAACGTTGCTTTTCTCGTACGCTGTAAATACGGGAAATTAGAGCGCGATAGTAATCAGTCGAATTGCAGATTACATTAGAGTTAATGTCATGCAAAAAGTATATTATTTCTTAGCGGCATTACTTTGTTTTCTTATTTCATATATTGGCTGTACGAAACAAAAGCAAGAAGCTACCGAACTCACCATCTCCGCAGCTATCAGCCTGAAAGACGCTCTCGAAGAGATTAAAGGTAGTTATATAAAACAAAATCCTGCTATCACAATAACGTATAATTTCGGTTCATCCGGAGCCCTGCAACATCAAATCGAAGCCGGCGCGCCAGTAGATATTTTTTTCAGTGCCGCAATGCAGCATCTCGATGATCTGGAACGGAGAAATTTCGTTTTACAGAATACCCGAACAACGCTCCTTACAAACAAGCTCGTGCTGATTGCTCCGCTCAACGGAAACGGCGAAATAACCCTTAACGATTTAACAACAGAAAAAATTACTACTGTTGCAATGGGCGAACCAAACAGCGTTCCTCTTGGAAATTACACACGACAAACACTTGTTTCTCTTGGGATTGCAGAAGCAATACAATCGAAAGCGGTGTTCGCAAAAAGCGCCCGTCAGGTTCTTTCGTATGTCGAAACGGGAAATGTTGATGCCGGATTCGTTTATGCCACCGATGCGAAGCTATCGGCAAAAATAAGGATACTTGCAGTTCTTGCAGATTCATTGCATTCACCGATTCTTTACCCTGCAGCAATTCTTCGACGGACGGAATATCCGGCAGAAGCGAAAAACTACCTTGCGTATCTTGCAACCGATTCCTCGCGAGCGGTATTTGAAAAATATGGATTTCTTCCTTACACTCAGTAAGGTATGTTCACTCTTGTAGCGCAGCAAGGCGCATTCGATATATCCCCGATATGGATTTCTCTTAAGGTTGTTGTCGTTGCAACGCTCGTTACGGCGCTTGCGGGTATTATGTTAGCCCGGTGGAGAATGACGTATCAGGGGAAGCTCGCGAGCGTACTTGATATAATATTTATTTTGCCATTGGCGCTTCCGCCAACCGTCATCGGGCTGGTCTTACTCCTGGCATTCGGGAACAGTTCTCCTGTAAGCGCGGTAATCAATATTATTTTTACCTGGCACGCGGCTGTGGTTGCCAGCATCATTGTATCATTTCCGTTGATGTACCAGACTGCGCTTGCATCATTCAAGCAAATTGACGCAACGTTGATAGACCTTGCCCGGATAGATGGATTTTCAGAATGGAAAATTCTCTGGCGCGTGATGGTTCCTCTTGCGTGGCACGGGCTTGCAGCGGGAGCGACTCTCTCGTTTGTCCGGGCGCTCGGGGAGTTTGGGGCAACACTGATGATTGCCGGCAATATCCCCGGAAAAACGCAAACGATGCCCCTTGCCATTTTTTTTTCCGTCGAAGCGGGTGAAATCGGATATGCTGTTTTTCTCTCGTGCATGAATATCGCTATTTCAATAACTGCAATCGCGCTAATAAATTATTTTGAACGAAGAAGATAACCGTTTATATTGCAATGAAAAAATCTAATCTCTTTGGGTTGAATTCCCAGCTGCTTGCGGCAGTAGAATGGTGCAGGGGGCTTGCCCTGCGGTTCAATACCATTTATTGAGAAAAACCATAAAGGTTAGTATATTACCCAAACATTGTTTTTTTGTTGAATAAACCTTCCAGGTATGTGAACCCCGGGAAGGTTATTGTCTCAATAACACAGAGAACACTACAAATCATTTATCTACCATTCACCCAGTAATAACTATTATCAAGAATAACAGCTTACTCTATGAAACAATCAGCCAATAACAGTTCAGTCATGGAAACATGGAACAAGATAAAACTTGATGTGAAAAAAAATATCACCGAGTACCTGAAGCGCGCACCCTTAGATGAGCTTATCCTGCAGAAGTCGCTCTCCGAAAATGGGGTGTTTGCCAATCTGACGAAATGGATGGAGAATGATTCGATTGGAAAGTTCTCGCCGAATGCTAAGCAAGGAATTTTAAATGCGATTGAAACAGGTACGAGGTGGGCTGATGTTGCAGAAGCGTTTTATACCGACATCGAGTTTGGTACCGGAGGGATTCGCGGCAGGGCGGTGATTCTCGATGATGAACTGGAAATGTTGAGGGATGAAGGAATCAAGGCGGCGTTTCTTCGAGGACCGAATACGATTAACGACATCGTCATGGCACAAGTATCTGCCGCAATTGGTAAATTTGGAAAGGATAGGGGGTATAAGAGCATTGTGATCGGGTACGATAGCAGAATCAGGGGGAAAGATTTTGCCCATCTCGTCGCGAGCGTATTTCTCGCGTACGGATTGAAGGTTTATCTCTTCGATGACGTGGTTCCGTACCCCGAAGTAACGTTTGCCATTCCGCATCTGCGCGCAGATATGGGAATCCTAATTTCCGCAAGTCATAATGATAGAAGATATAATGGCTACAAGCTTTCCTGCGCGAACGGCTCGCAGTTCAGCATTAAAGACCGAACGGTAATCCTCACCGAATATATCGGCAAGACCGGATATGATAGCATCGAATATATGCCGCTCGCCGACGCACCCGATGAAAAGCTTGTATTTTTAGGAGGCGGGTACAGGTATCCGCATCTTACCTATTACAATTACAAGGAAAAGCCGAAAGATATTCACACCGAGCATTTCAGCCATGTGCTAAGTTTTGTGCTTGATAAAGAGGGCATACGCTCGCAAGCGGATAATATCCATGTAGCGTATTCTGCATACAACGGCGCGGGCGGTCCTACGGTGAAACGTTTGGTTGAGGCTCTCGGCATTTACAAAATGGACATCATCGCGAAGATGTTTAAGGTGGACGGGATGTTCCCGGCGTTTGAAGATTTGAAAAGCCCGAAAGGATACAAGGTCTATCAACAGCCCGATCCCGGCGAAGCCCGCGCTGCAGAAACCGCGTTACAAAAATATAAGGAAGAGTATGGAGCAGAGCGGACAAAGCGCGTTGATATGCTTATCGGAACGGATCCGGACGCCGATAGAACGGGACTCTCTGTGAAGATTCCCGATAGCCATAAAGAGATTTACCCCGGAAAAGATTTCGTGCTGCTCGATGCTGATACTGCCTGGTCGTTGATATTTTGGTACCGGCTTGAGCATTGGCAAAAGATTGAAGGGCTGAAGAAGCTTGGCTGCTCGATTGAACAATGTTTTTTCTCGGAGTCTCATACAACTACGGATATTATGCCCCTGCTCGCGCGAAAGTACGGTCTGGGTTGGGTGAAAACCTGGGTCGGCTTTGCCCAACTTTCCGCCGCGGTCGAAAAGGTATGGAAACAGAAGTTGCAAGAAAATTATTTTGTTGAATCCAATGTGACCGAGGACTTTAAGTCCATTTATAAGTTTGAAGGAATTTCATCGAAGTCAATCTACAATTTTGCCGCGCTCGAGCAATCGAACGGCTTCAGCATTCTAGGCGCGCCGCCGAAATCGGATTATGAGCTTGGCGAGTACGGACATGTTCGCGACAAAGACGGCACATTCGCGGCGATATTATTCTTCGATGTTCTTTCGTATGCAAAGAAGCATGGCATCAGCGTGCTGGAACTGGCTGACGAGAAACTTTATCTTGATAAGGATATCGGTCTTATCCGCACAGGATACCGCGCAGCGCCGCAATATGGACAATACGAGGGGTTGGAAGGACGCTCGCTCAAGATGGATATTCTCAGGAAAGGGTTGCAGCTTATGGAGGATGTTCATAAAGGTAAATCCGTCACTATCGGTAAACGAAAGGTGTCGCATGTGGAAGTATATAAAACCGGCAAGTACGACGTTCAGCATGGACATACGAAAGAAACCGGCTATGACCCCAAACGACGCGACACGTATTGGTTCCCCGACGAGGGCATCCGGTTTTTCTTTGGTGATGAGTACAACCATTTAACGATTCGTCCTTCCGGAACATCACAGAGTCTCAGGTTTCATATCCAGCTTCGCAATGCGAACGTTACCCGCGCAACATTGAAGCCGGAACGAATCGCAATGGAAGCTGAACTGCAATTGATGTTTGAAGATATCGGCGTGAAGGTGGGAGTTGACTGGAATGAATGAGATCATTTTGTTCGATCTCGACCATACATTATACGAAGCGTATAATACTTGGCGTAATCCTCTTCAACAACTCTTCCGGGAACACTGTTCGATTACAAGGTTTCCGTGGAAAATGTACTTTAAGTTACGCGATTTCAATAACGTTTTTGACCTATTATATCAAAAAAGTTTCCGGCATCACTGGCTAACATCCGAGCTTGCCAGCTTATTATTACTTCTCATTGAAAAAAGGGTAGATGCTTCTTTACTATTCGATGAACTTGAACGGATTGACTTTCGCCTTCGAGTGTTACGCCACAAATATCCACGACCGGGTATGTATCGCTTGTCTGCGATGGCGACACTAGCGGATCATAAGGTATTTCAAAAAACTGTGCAACTGGCTCAGGATATATGCAATGCCAGAAGTGTGAGAGCATTAACTCCTGAATATTATAATATGGCAGCAATGACACCCCACGACGGGGTGGTACAATGCTTCGATTTTCTCTCTACAGAAGGATATAGATTTTATCTTGCTACGGAAGGCGATTACAAGCATCAAATATTTAAGATTAAGCGACTATCGCTGCAATCGTATTTCAAAGGAAAAATATTAGCTTCAGAATTTTATTTGGAGAATCCTTCATATCAGTCGGCATTGCGAACGATTACGACGGCTGTTAATGATGGCTCTTATGGTAAGAAATTTTATTCGAAAGAAATCATTCATGCTGATGAAACCGTGAGAATGTTTGAAATGCTTAAGCATAAGGAACATTATTTCTATTACTATGCCTTATGCCATGCAATAGCTTCTGATGCAGATACTCCTGAAAAAGTATTGCTTCAAAGCAAAGCGCCCGAACACTTGCTGAGTACCGATATCACGCCAGAGAGTAAGGTGCTCATGGTAGGTGATAGGAATGATAAAGATATGGTTCCTCTATGGAAGATTTTCCAGTCAGCATGCTATCTCATTCGCATCAAAGCAGGAGTATATAAAGATGAAAAGCTAAAATTCAAGATTCCTAAGAGAAATTATGCAGAGACAAAAAATTTCCGAGGCGTTCTCTCACGTCTTAAGAAGGAGCTAAAGGGTGGATATATTTGAAGAGCGTAATCGAGATTCCGCTTTAAAGGATAAACTCTATATCTTCGCTATGCTGACAATCGTTGGCGTGATACTTTCTTTTTCTGGAGAAGCGTTGTATGGACCCGGCGTAGCTGTTACAGGAGCCTTTGCGTTTATCACCGAGCTCGTACCTGTTCTCGTAAAAAAGTATAAACAAAAAAATGCATTACGGGATATCGAAGCAGCAACAATTCGTAAGGGTGATTTTGTCGTTGCAACGATTCTCAAGCACCTTGAAAAAGCGCGGGAAATTGATTTCCTTGGGAATGTGCTGAATGACATTTTCGGTGGTGAACGAAGAGTGCTGGAAATTCTTAAAAAAAGAGAAGACGCGTCGAGCGTAAGAATTCGCATCTGCATTTATAAACCGGATAAAAATAATCCTATTCTATCACAACGTGCATCGGAT
>SCUC01000690.1 GCA_004322375.1 Bacteroidota bacterium | reverse complement strand
ATGAGCAGAAGCAATAAGCAACGATGCTGAGAGCGTTGTGACTTTATTCAAGTCTTCTCCTAAATCTTAAGACGCTCAAAGTTAAAATAGAAATACCGAAGATGAGAAGCGCAAATGCTTCCGGCAATAGCTCGCTGATTCCATTTCCTTTTAATAAAATGCCCCTAATAATTGTAACATAATAGCGCAAGGGAATGACATAGGTTATGTATTGAATCACTTCCGGCATATTTTCAATCGGGAAGGTAAAGCCCGATAAAAATATAAAGGGCATGAAAATAAAAAATTGCGCCGTCATCATCGCTTGCTGCTGGTTGCGGGAGATTGTGGAAACAAATAATCCAAGACCGAGCGTCGTCATTACAAATAATCCGCTTAGTCCATACAATAAGAGCAGGTTGCCGCGCATCGGAATTTCAAACCAGAACCTTGCAACCGTTAATACAATGCTGACATCAATCAAGCCGATAAGAACGAATGGCAGCAGCTTGCCAAGCATCAATTGATATGGTTTTATTGGAGTTACTAATAATTGCTCCAGCGTGCCTGATTCTTTTTCCTTGACGATGCCGATGGATGTTAGCGTCATCGTAACAATCATTAACACCATCGCGACCACGCCCGGAACCATGAAGTTCTTGCTTTTCAATTCTGCATTATACCAGACGCGTGTCTGGGGCGAGAACGACACAGGACGAATTGCAGAACCTCTCCGTTCAAGGCTCTCCAGCATAATTGTTTTTGAATACTTCGCAATAATCTGGGAAGCGTATCCAAGACTTATGCCTGCAGAGTTTCCATCGCTCCCATCGGCAATAAGCTGAATGGGTACTGTGCGTTGCGCTTGAATATCTCTTCCAAAATTCGGAGGAATAACGAGAACAATCCAAACGACGCCATGCTCAATCTCATCATCAATTTGCTTGTACGAAGTAATTTCTGTTTGAAACGTGAAGTAGCCGGAATTTGTGAACTGAGAAGCAAACTCACGGCTTTGAGCTGTTTTATCTAAATCATACACCGCGAACGGGATTTCCCGAATATCTGTCGTTGCAGCATATCCCAGCAAGATAAGCTGAAGCAACGGAGCCAAAAAGGAGAGAACCAACATTCGCTTGTCGCGGCGCAGCTGCCAGAATTCTTTCTGTATAATGGCAAGAATTATTTTCATACCGTTTTACTTTTTAATAACCGTACGGCACTTACTGCGAGCGTGATAAACGCGAAGATTCCGAGGAAAAGAAGCTGTTCCCAATACACATGCGGCTCGGTGCCTTTGAGCATGACGCTACGGGCAATAACTAAAAAGTATTTTGTCGGAACAACGTTGGATATCCATTGCAGCACTACGGGCATACTTCGTATCGGGAAAATAAACCCGGAAAGCATAAACGTCGGCAATAATGATGAGAACACGGAAATCATGAAGGCAACCTGCTGGGTTGGCGAAATTGAAGAAATTAGCAATCCCTGCCCAAGCGCGCAAAAGAGAAAGAGCGTAATCCCGACATATAGCCAAATAATGCTTCCCCGAACTGTTACATCAAAGAGCGCATACCCGATTAATAATATAATCACAGAGCCGACAAGCGAGATAAGAAGATAGGGAATAGTTTTACCAATGATAATTTCTATTGTTTGCAGCGGTGAGACTGTAAGCTGTTCCATGGTACCGCGTTCTTTCTCGCGGACAACGGAAAGCGACGTAGAGACAACCGCGCTTAACATAAGAATCATCGCAATTAATCCGGGAAGAAGATACTTTGAGCTGGAAAGCTCAGAATTGTACCATATACGGGGTCGTAAGTCTATCGGGGGAGAAAATGTTTGCCCGATTTTGGTCAGCATCATCGTTGAAACATTCGCTGAGTATGTTTCTGTGATTGCATTAACATACCCGAGAATTGTCGTCGCGGAATTCGCATTCGCGCCATCAATAAGAATTTGGAGAGGAACTGTTCTGCCCGCGTAAAGTTCTTCGGAAAAATTTGGGGGAATGACAATTGCAGCCGACGCTTTCCCGGTATTCAATAAGGTATTGACGGTCTCGTACTCTTGAGAATAATAGTTCACATCGAAGTATTCCGACATGGTAAAGCTGCGGACAAATGCCCTGCTTTCGGGCGTACGGTCCTGGTCAAATACAATAACGCTGACATGCTTCACATCGAAATTCAGGGCATAGCCAATCAACAATATGAGAAACGCGGGAAGCACAAGCAGGACACCCAGCGAACGTTTATCGCGAAGAATCTGCCTGAATTCTTTTTTGATGACAGGTTTGACGCGGCTCGGCTTCATGTTTCCTCCCTCCCAGAATTATCTTGCTCAAGAAGATGGAGAAATACATCCTCAAGCGACGGGGTAATTTTATCCATCTTTGAAACCACAATGCCTTGTCCTGTAAGCGTTGATTGTAACAGAGCGCGGCTTGCTTCATCTTTCAGCCCGACATGGAGGTACGTTCCGAACAATGAAGTTTTCAGCACCCAGGATTCCCGCTGCAACAATTCCATGGAACGAATAACATCACTGGTTTGCACTTCAAACATCGGGAATGTAATGTGCGAGGCTTTTAATTGTTTCGGGCTGCCCTGGGCAATCAGCCTGCCGGCATTAATGAGGATAATATCGTTGCAGTATTCCGCCTCGTCGAGATAATGTGTCGTCACAAGAATAGTAACGCCTTTTGCTGAGAGCTGTCGTATCAGTTCCCAGAAATTTCTTCGTGAAATCGGGTCAACGCCGCTTGTTGGCTCGTCCAAAAAAAGAATCTGCGGCTCATGGATTACTGCGCAACCAAGAGCAAGCCTCTGCTTCCAGCCGCCGGATAATGTTTTGGTAAGACTCCGTTCTCTCCCATGTAATCCTGCCATCTCGACAACCCAATCACGCCGCTCTCTGAGCTTATCATTGGTAAGTCCATAGACGCCTCCAAAGAAGCGGATATTCTCTTCGACAGTTAGGTCTTCGTACAGGGAAAACCGCTGCGACATGTAGCCGATGCTTTTTTTCACAGCATCCGATTGTCTATGAATGCTAAAGCCCCCGACGGAAGCATCGCCCGATGTTGGAGCAAGAATCCCGCATAACATTCTAATCGTCGTAG
>SCUC01000689.1 GCA_004322375.1 Bacteroidota bacterium | reverse complement strand
ATTATATCGAGGAAATGGTTAACCTCCTTGACCTTGAAAAAACTGTTGATAAGGGAATTATTATTCAGCTGCTCAAGAACCGTGAAGAGCTCATGAGCACGGCAATCGGAAACGGGATAAGCCTGCCGCATCCTCGAATTCCTCTCATGGTCGGAAAGAATAAACCGTTGATTCATTTTTTCTTTCCGAAGAACTCTCTTGCGTTGCAATCTCTCGACGGGAAACCCGTTCATACAATTATCCTGTTAATCTCCCAAACAATAAAACAACACTTAAGCCTTCTTTCTCACCTGAGCTTTTTGCTTTCAAAAGAAACGTTCCGGTTCGCATTAGAGAACCGGCTTATCTACAAAGAAATACTTGACATCATAAGCCATATCGAAAGCACAAGAAGTGAATGATACGATAGTGTTGCTGTATTACGCGTTCTTAATACAGAGTATCCCGATCATAGCTATTGCTGTTGTACAAGACAATCGAAAAGCATCTGCCGTTACGCACCTTGTTCTTCTTGCCGGATTAATTTTAGGGTTCTCGTCAACAGTCTCTTCTCTTGTATCTTCAAATTCTACGCTCCTCAGCTTTACTCTTTGGGGCATACCCAACCAAGTGTTCAGATTCGATTCATTGGGATTATATTTTTTAGGTATCATTCAGTTGGTTGCTATTCCAACAACTATCTATAGCTACTCCTACCTGAACCATTATATCTCCAACGGCAAATCAATACGAAGCACGCTTGTTTTTTATGTTCTGCTTCTCGTTTCTACCCAGGTATTAGTGCTTGCGAATGATGCCATACTATTTTTAATCTGCTGGGAAGTGATGAGCATGTCTGCTTATCTCGGAATGATTTTCGAAAAAGAAAAAAGAGAAGTTCGATCGGGAAGCTTCTATTATTTTATCATGAACCACATTGTCGCTTTTCTTCTTTTTATATTTTTTCTCTTGCTTCATCATCAAACAAACAGCTGGCATTTCAGCGATTTCCATCTTACATCCGACTCCGGAGCTATATTTATCATTCTCTATTTCTTATCATTGGTTGCCTTTGGGACGAAAGCAGGATTCATCCCCTTTCATTTTTGGCTTCCGAGAGCGCACCCAATAGCTCCGACAGTCTTCAGCGCATTTCTTTCGGGCATCATTATTAAGACCGGTATTTATGGACTTCTGAGAACGTTTCAATTTTTACATCCAACTCCCGAATGGCTTGGCTGGCTCGTTCTTGTCATAAGCATGATTAGCGCTATACTGGGCGTTTGGTATGCCTTAGCCCAGCATGACATAAAAAAATTGCTCGCATATCATTCGGTCGAAAATATCGGCATCATCGGCATCGGTATCGGAATTGGATTCATTGGTTCAGCTTACCACTCGATTCCCATCCAGGTACTTGGCTTCGGCGGAGCATTGTTGCACACTCTGAATCATGCTATCTTTAAGAGTTTGTTATTCATCGGCAGTGGTGTGATTTATCAAAACCTTGGAACAAGAAACATTGAACAGATGGGAGGACTTGTTCACAGAGGAAAATACTTTGTCATGTTGTTTCTGATCGGTTCGGTAGCAATTAGTGGAATTCCACCACTCAACGGATTTATATCCGAATTCATCATTTATAATGGGTTTTTTACAACAGCCAAAATATTAAACAATTATTATCCCATTTTGATGTTGATTTCCGTTGTAGGATTAGCCTTTGTCGGCGGATTGGCTGTCGCTTGCTTTACCAAAATAAATTCAATCATGTTTCTAGGAACCGAGCGAAAAGAAGTGAAACAGTTTCAGGTTTCTTTTTATGAATACCTTTCTCTTGGAATATTGTCTTCCCTCTGTGTTATCATTGGTTTTTATCCGCAACCCTTTATAGGTATTGTAACCAAAGTATTAAATCATGGGTTTGTTCCGGAGAATGCTTCTTCAGCCTTATTAAATATCAATTGGATGTTTATCAGTTTGATTTTCATCGCTGTGGTTCTCGGAATTCTTGTTGTTTATATATGGAAACGATTTATGCAGGAAAAATATGGAAGAAGAACATCTCCAGCCTGGGGCTGCGGTTATGAACGGTTGAATTCAAGAATGCAATACACAGCTTCTTCTTTTGCCGATGAGCTAAATGAAATTTCAAAAACTGTCTTGGTGTATCATAAAAATATAAAGAAACCAAAACAAATATTTCCAACACAGGGAAGCTTTGAAAGTCATGCCCAGGATTTGATTGATAGCAAAATACTTTTGCCGGGCTTTAGAAAATTGAGCTCGCTCATCTCACGAATAGAGTTTTTGAGCTATACAGACATACGATATTACATCGCATTCATCCTGGTTATCATTACGATTTATAGTGTCATAGCATTCTTATGGGTTTAATTCTATTGACTCAGGGAATTATTTCCCTACTGGTGATTCTCAGCCTGGCTCCCATGTTTGCCGGTTTAGTCAACAAGCAAAAGGCAATCTTCACCGGAAGAATCGGCGCCCCTGTCGTACAACCTTACTATGAGCTTAAACGACTGTTGCGCAAAGAAACCATCAACGCGACCAGTGCATCGTTTATCAGCAGCATTTCGCCGGTCATCAATGTTGTTACGGTTGCCATTGCTGCGGCGATGTTACCCATCGGCTTTGCACGACCATTAATAAGCTTTGA
The DNA here is from genome assembly GCA_004322375.1 of Bacteroidota bacterium. Taxonomy (GTDB): domain Bacteria; phylum Bacteroidota; class Ignavibacteria; order UBA10030; family SZUA-254; genus FW602-bin19. The sequence continues at coordinate 2,154 of SCUC01000689.1, read as the reverse complement.
AGGAGATATTATTTTATTCGCGTATGTGCTGGGACTTGCACGATTTTTCCAGATACTCGCAGCAATGGATATCGGAAGCTCGTTCGAGGGAATGGGCGCTGCACGTGAAGCTACCTTTGCCGTCTTTGCAGAACCTATTTTCTTTTTCACTCTCGGAAGCGTTGCGTTCATCAGCGGTTTGACCTCAATGTATGATATTTATCATTCCGTCAGATTGGATAACGTTTCCTACATCGTATTTATCATCGTCTGCTCAATCTCTGTGTTCATCCTTGCCGTAACAGAATGTTCTCGCATGCCCGTTGATGACCCCAACACGCACTTAGAACTTACCATGATTCACGAAGTGATGATTTTAGATAACTCCGGAATTGATTTATTTCTTTATCAATATTCGAGCTATATCAAATTATTTATTTACGCTATACTCGAAACATCGTTCTTTTATCCGTTTGGCGTTCAGAATTATACGCTGGCGATTGTCATTTTTGCCGTAGTGACCTTAATACTCTCCGCATCTCTGGCAACGGTTGAAACAATAACTTCGAGATTCAAAATGAAAAATATTCCCGAGTATCTCTTGTTTGCCACTGCAATCGGCGTATTGAATTTATTGATTTACACCTTTACGAAGTGATGCTCTGATATGGAAAACGTTTTAAGCATTCTGTTTTGTTTATCGCTCTTTTATCTCTCGGTAACATCTAGAGTGAAAGCCTATGTTACGGTATTACAGATGCAGGGGCTCTTATTAACAGTGCTGCTTGTTCTCCCTTTCGTTAAGCATTTTTCTCTCTATGCGTTAATACTGCCGACGACGTTATTTATCATTAAAGTCGTTTTCATACCACGATACATCAACAAGATTATTCGCGACCTTGATATTAAACGGGTGATTGAACCGACAATTCAACAATTTACGTTTTTGCTGTTGGTAATATTTTCGATGACGATAATATTTATCGCCTCTAATATTTTATCGAAAAGCACGGATATCGAGACAATACCTTTTGCCAGCGGCTTTTCAGCCGTCGTTGTTGGAATTCTTGTCATCATTTTCAGAAAAAAATTAATCCTTCATGTTGCAGGGTTTTTAGTCTTGGAGAACGGGATATTTCTCTTCGGTATCGCTGTTGCCTCAGAGCTTCCGGTGATGATAGAAATCGGGATGTTATTGGATGTGTTTGTCGTCGTTTTCTTAATGGGAATTGCGTTAAACAGAATCAGCTCAACGTTATCCGGCTTTGAAGTTACTGCGTTAGGAAGGCTTAAAGACTAATGGTAGAATTTCTCGTCTTGATTTTGCTCCCGTTACTATCGGCAGGGGTGTGCTACGTTCTTAAATGTACCTCCGTGCAATATTCTCTTTCATTATCGGTGAGCATTCTGCATCTCTTGCTCTCCTTGATGATATTCGTCGGGTGGTATCAACCAAACTTACCGTTGTTCTTCAGTACGGATTCTCTCAGCAAGCTATTTTTGCTTGTCCTTTCAAATGTGTATTTCTGGGTTGTGCTTGTTTCTTTTTCATACCTCAAGCGACCGGTCACTTCAAAAGCACAGACGGGAAAGAGATATTATTTCTTGCTGCTGAATTTTTACTTGTTTTCAAATACTGCCGCAATTCTCAGCAATCATTTTGGAATGTACTGGGTTGCCGCAGAAGCAACGACGCTCAGCGTGGCTCCGTTAGTGTATTATTACCGCAATGAAGAAGCGCTGGAAGCAATGTGGAAATATCTTTTCTTAGTTTCTATCGGGATTGCTTTCGCCTTTATCGGGATTTTATTTCTGATACTCTCGGCAAAAGGGAGCTTGCTTGAAGGTCAACAATTATTCTTTTCTGAATTTGTTAAAAATGCCGCGGCATTACATCCTGTGTGGCTGAAGGCGAGCTTCATCTTCATCGTTGTTGGGTTAAGCACTAAAATCGGAATCGCTCCAATGCACTCCGCCGATATAGATGCAACAAGCAACTCTCCAAGTCCGATTGCCGCGCTCATGTCCGGCTCCTTACGCATCACGGCGTTGCTGGGCGTAATGAGAATCTTACAAATCGTTCGACTAACATCAATATACGAATTTGCAAAAGTCCTCCTCATCATCGGCGGGATGCTTTCTCTTTTCGTCGCTTTCATGTTTATGTTTAAGGTC